>JAEVHO010000213.1 GCA_016802835.1 Micromonospora sp. ATA32
CCCCGGCCGACCTCGAGGACCTCCTGGCCCGGATCGAGCGACACGAACAGAAAGAGTCGAACCCCCAACAGCACGATGACTGCGACCACCAGCCTGCCGTACTGAACCCCGCCGCATAACCCCCGAAGGACTTACGGCGCAGACCACTTAGCCATACTGCCGGTTGCCCGCGGCGCGCACCGCAAACGGCCGGTCGATCGGCTGGCCCGCGATCTCCGGCCGCCCATCCCAAGGTGATGACGCCGTCGGGGCAAGGGGTGGGGCACCAGCCCCTACCGCGCCTGCCGGCCTGGCGGGCGAACTGTAAATCCGTCGCGAAAGCTACCCAGGTTCGAATCCTGGACCCGCCACCAGGTGCGAGGACGGCCCTTGATCAGCAGGAATGCGGTCGGGGGCCGATCTTGTTTGGTCCCGCCGAGTCCAGCCATTACCCGCCGTCGCTCACGGTTCCGGGGCGTATCGGGGGGAGGATCGGGAGCCTGGCTCATGGGTCGGGAAAACGGACAACAGCAGCATCCGACCTAGTGCCTCGTCTTTGAACGTTGATCGTGTAATCCGCATATGCTTGGCTTCGGCGGTCGCCGCCAGACGTCCGCCGCGTGCTACTGCCCGGGAGCGCCCCTGATCCAGCGCGCTTCTGCGCCGAAGGGGCAAGGGGTTACGGAAGT
The DNA here is from genome assembly GCA_016802835.1 of Micromonospora sp. ATA32. GTDB lineage: Bacteria > Actinomycetota > Actinomycetes > Mycobacteriales > Micromonosporaceae > Micromonospora. The sequence continues at coordinate 669 of JAEVHO010000213.1, forward strand.
CCGGCAGGCGGCTGCGAACCGCCAGATAATGCGGGAGTTAGCCTTTGGTTTATCCCAGGGGGCGGCCGGTGGGCTGATCGAATGCGGTCGGGAGGGAGCAGCCGTCGGATGAGCACGATGCACGCCGTGAGAGCTCACACCAGGGGCGGGCCGGAGCAACTCGTGTACGAGGAGGCACCGCGGCCCGAGCCGGGGCCTGGTGAGGTGTTGGTGGCCGTGAAGGCTGCTTCCATGACACCCCATGAGCTCACCTGACACTGTTGGTCATTTGATGCTCGGTTGAGATCCATGGTGGTCATTGCTCGTGCTGACCTGGTTCGGAGGCTTTGAGATGATCCTGTCGCGGTCGGCTTCCCTCCTCGTTCCCGGCCGTAGGATTGGTGACGCGATGTCGTTTGCATCCCCGGCGGTGGCCTGAGCCCGCGGAAGAGATCACCCGAGCGGTCCTGACGATGTATGCCGGGCGGCGGGCACCGTTGCCGATTGCGGTGCGCGACGAGTTGGATGAGCTGTTTGCCGATGCCGAGTTCGCCGAGGCGTTTGCTGATCGGGGTCCGGAGGGCTGGTCGCCTGGCCGTCTGATGTTGATCACTGTGTTTCAGGCGGCGGAGAACCTGACCGATCGGCAGGCAGCGGAGGCGGTTCGGGACAAGATCTCGTGGAAGTACGCCCTGGGTCTGGGACTTGCTGATGCCGGCTTCGACTACACGATCCTGAGCGAGTTCCGGACCCGGCTGGTCGACCACGCTATGGAGGCCCGTGTCTTGGACCTGCTCGTGGCGCGGCTGGTCGAGAAGGGACTGCTGAAGTCGGGAGGCAAGCAGCGCACCGATTCGACGCACATCATCGCGGCGGTGCGGCAGCTCAACCAGATCGAACTGGTCGGTGAGACGGTCCGGGCCGGTGTGGAAGCGCTCGCGGCCGCCGATCCCGACTGGGTTAGCGCGCGGTTGGACGCCGGGTGGCAGCGCCGCTACGGCGCGCGGGTGGATTCCTGGCGGATGCCGGCGTCGAAGACGAAGCGTGCCGCGTTGGGCGGGGACTATGCCCGCGACGGGGTGGCGTTGCTGGCCGCGGTGTGGGACGCGTCCACGCCGTCGTGGCTGGCGCACCTGCCCGCGGTCGGGGTCCTGCAACGGGTCCTGATCCAGAACGTGGTGATCGGGGTCGATCGAGGTGGGCGGGAGGTGATTCGTTTGCGGGAGGCCGACACGGACGGGCTCCCGCCCGGTAGATGCCGGATCGTCTCGCCGTATGACACCGACGCCCGCTGGGGCGGCAAACGGGACCTGACCTGGTGCGGGTACAAGCTGCACGTCAGTGAGTCCTGTGACGCCGAACCGCCAGCCGGTCCGGCGTCACAGGTGCCAGACACCCCACCGAACCTGATCACGAACGTCGCCACCACCGACGCGTCCGTGCCGGATGTGGCGATGACCGAGCCCATTCACCACGACCTGGCCCGGCGGGGTCTGCTGCCCGACGAACACTACGTCGACTCCGGCTACCCGTCGGCGGACCTGCTGGTGTCCAGCCTGACCGACTTCGGGGTCCGGCTGGTCACCCCGATGCTCGCCGACACATCACCGCAGGCCCGCGCCGGGAAGGGCTTTGACCGCACCGGGTTCACCATCGACTGGGACGCCCAGACGGTCTGCTGCCCGCAAGGCAGGACCAGCGCCTGCTGGACCCCGGCGGTCCAACGCGGCACCGAGGTCATCGTGGTGAAGTTCGCCGGCGAGGTCTGCCAGACATGCCCGGTCAAGGCGAAGTGCACCACCGCCGCCCGGGGTGGCAGGCAGCTGACGCTACGACCCCGACCGATCCAGCAGGCCCTCGACACGGCCAGAGCCGAACAGGTCACCACCGGCTGGCAACGCCGCTACGCCCGAAGAGCCGGGGTCGAATCCACCATCGCCCAAGCGACCAAGGTCACCGACGTTCGCCGTGCCCGCTACCGAGGACTGCCCAAGACCCGCCTCGATCACAACGTCAAGGCCGCCGCCCTCAACCTCATCCGCCTGGACGCCTGGTGGAACGGCGAGATCCTTGACCCCCGCCGCACCACTCACCTCTCACGCCTGGAACTCGCCCTCGCAGCCTGAACGTGAATGGCCAACAGGGTCTCACCTGGCCGCAAACCTGGACCCACAGCTGACGGGACAGGACCCGAGCGCACCCCGATCATCCCGTCGCACGAGTTCTCCGGAGTCGTCGCGGCGGCCGGGGCGGGGGTGAAGAGCCCCGCCGAGGGGGAGGCCGTCTACGGCTTGATCCCTTTCACCCGCGATGGCGCGGCGGCCGAGTACGTCGCCCTGCCCGCGGCCGTCCTGGCGGCCAAACCCGCCACCGTTGACCACGACCACGCCGCAGCGCTCCCACTGGCTGCGTTGAGTGCCTGGCAGGCACTGGTGGACCACGCCGACCTGCAGGCCGGCCAGCACGTGCTGGTGCAGGGCGGCGCCGGCGGCGTGGGGATCTTCGTGGTGCAGTTCGCGGCCGGTCTCGGTGCTCGCGTGAGCGCCACGGCGGCGGCCGACCTGGAATTCGTCAACGGTCTGGGTGCCGAGCAGGTCATCGACTACGCGCACGACCGCTTCGAGGATCACGTTCGCGACGTGGACGTGGTCGTTGATCTTGTCGGAGGAGCCACGCAGTCGCGGTCCTGGTCGGTCCTGAAACCGGGCGGTGTCCTGGTCACCCTCGTCACCCCACCCGACCAGCAGGAAGCAGCCCGGCATGGCGTTCGTGGGGTGTACCTCATCGTCGAGCCCAACCAGAACGCGTTGCGTTCCATCGCCGAGTTCGTCGATAACGGCCGGTTGAGGCCGGTGCTGGACCGCGTGCTGCCCCTCACCGAGACGCGCTCCGGTTACGAGGCGCTCGAGACGGCCAAACGCCGCGGTAAGATCGTCATCCACGTCGCTGACTAGTCACTGCCGGCGGTGCCGCTGTGGGCACGTGTGGCCCGCTGTTCGGTGACGGGGTCCGGTCGGCCCGCAGGCCCGGACTACTCGCTTACAAGGCGTCGACGGCAACGGGTGCCGCGTCCGCGTAGGTCCGCGGTGTCCGCTCGACACCTGTCATGCGTGCAGACAAGTCCACACACGGCCATGACGGTTGATGTCAGCAATGGATGTCACCCGCAGACGACCGTCGGTGTCATCATGACGAGATGGCAGCGGTAGACGCCTGGTTCCTGGGCGGACCAGTCGACGGCAGGTTAATGCCGGTAGAACTTACGGCCACTGGCCGGGTGCCCGATGCGGTCAGGCTCCGGCTCGGAACGTGCCCGATCAGTTCGACGCTGGCCGGGGTTCCGCGAGTGATCCGTTGGGTGTGTGGTCCTGTCGCTGTCCCGCGAGCCATTCGTCAAAAGTGGTCGGCGTGATGCGGGCCCCTTCGCAGGGCAGGAGCACGGTGCCGGCCATCGAAGAGTCAAAGATGGCCGACCACGTCGGCACGAGCTTCACCGTGTGGCCGCGCGCATCGTTGGTGCGTCGCGCCATGTCGACGAGGTCCTGCGGCTCCGGGCCGGCGACGTCGGCGTAGCGGCCTTGCGGCTCGCCCACCGCTATCTCGGCGAGGACGTCGGCGACGTCCTGCGGCGCGATCGGCTGCACGAGCAGCGGCGCGATCGTGGCGACGCCGTCCCGCTCGGTCCAACCGGCGACCATCGCGGCGAAATCGTGAAACTGCGTGGCCGGGACGATCGTCCACGGCAGTGGACCGGCGGCCACGAGGCGCTCCTGCTCGCGCTTGCCCGCGTAGTGTGCGTTGCCCTCGACGCGATCGACCCCGACGATCGAGAGCAGAACGTGATGCCGGACGCCGGCCCGCTCCCCGGCGGCGAGCAGGTTTCGGGTGGCGGTGCCGAAGTACGCCACCGTTTCCGCGTGACCGGTAGCCGGCGCGCTGGTGGCGTCGATGACCGCGTCGACGCGGGCGAGGGCGCGGTCGAGCCCGTCGCCGGTTGACAGGTCCACGCCCAGCGAGCGGCTGATGCGTACGACGTCTTGCCCATCCCGTTCGAGGGCGGCGACGGTGAGCGCGCCGATGTTCCCGGTCGCCCCGGCGACTGCGATCCGCATGACGATCTTCCTCTCTCTAGCAACCGAGCCGACCATATCTCGGACTAAACAGATCCGCAATATCCGCGATATGCTGGCGCTGTGAAGTTGCCTGTAAGCACCGAATGGCTGTTGCACTGCGCCACAACACTGGCGCAGCTCGACCCGAACGCCACCGCATCGGCGGCACAACTCGCGCTGTACTACGACCTTCCGGCGGCCTATCTCGCCAAGCAGCTACAGGCGCTCGTCAAGGCCGGCGTGCTGATCGCGACGACAGGTCCGCACGGCGGGTTCCGGCTCGCGCAACCGGCATCCGAGATCACACTGCTGCGGATCGTGGAGGCGGTCGACGGCACGTCCCCGCCGTATGAATGCCGCGAGATCCGCCAACAAGGACGGGGAGCGCTCCCCGCCGACGAGTGCCAGAACACCTGCGTCCTCGCCCAAAAGATGGCCGAGGCACACGATGCGTGGCGGCGCAGCCTCGTCGGCGTCTCACTCGCCGACATCATCGCCACGCTGCCCCCGACAGCGCCGGCCCGCACCCAATCCCGCCTCGCATCGACGATCGGTTCCACGCCGCCACACCGATCGCCGAGGTGAGCTGATCCGTACGTCCCCAATCAAACCACGACGCCAACGTCTTAGGTTTCCCGTTCACCGTCGACCTTCTGGGCGGGAACGAACCACCCGCCGCCGTCCTGTCAATCGGACCTTGACAGCCCGACCGGCCGCGACTCGCCCCAAGGCGCGGCCCGCGTGACGGTCGCCGCGCCCGTCCGGCTGCCGGCCCCCTGGGAAACCTCACTACCTCAGCACTGTCGTCTGCGGCGGCCCCCGGGCTCCCCGCTATCCGCGCCAGCCGCTGGGCGATGGCATGATCACCCGGCAACTTTCCGGCCGGGTGATCATGACGCCCTGAGCGGCGGCGCGAGCGGCCCGCTTGCCGGGCCGCCTTGAACGCCGACACCACCACGCCCGTCTACGCCTACACCGCCGCCGGCTCCGCCTTCATCCGCGCGACTCAGCCGGACTACTTCGGCTGGCTCGACCACGTCCGCGCCGCCGCCGGCTGCACCCGCCCCATCCGCCTCTTCGGCCAGCTGCTCACCTTGGAGCAAGGCACCGGCCGGGTCCTGGACCAGCGGCACACCGACGCCATGCCCGACGCCGCCATCTACACCGCCTGCGGCAACCGACGCGCCACCGTCTGCCCCGCCTGCGCCCGCACCTACCAACGCGACGCCTACCAACTGCTCCGCGCCGGCCTCGTCGGCGGCAAAGGCGCCCCCGAGACCGTGTCCCGCCACCCGGCCGTGTTCCCCACCTTCACCGCACCATCCTTCGGCGCGGTCCACGTCCGCGCGGTCAAACGACACCTGCCGCGACCGCAAGCGGTGCGACTGCCGGCCCGACCCCTGCCACGCCCGCCGCAACACCGGCATCTGCGAGCACGGCCGGCCCGCCGTCTGCTGAGCACGCCACGAACCCGGCGACGCGGTGCTCGGTCAGCCGTTGTGCCTGGACTGCTACGACCACGACCACCAGGTCGTATGGAACCTCTACTCGGGCGAGTTGTGGCACCGCACCAAGCAAGCCGCGGAACGCCACCTCGCCAAGCTCGCCCGTCGCCAGGGCATCCCCCGCGTCTCGGTCGTCACCGCCTCCGGCAAGGTCCGCAAGGTCGCGCCGGTCCGGCTCTCCCACGGCAAAGCAGCCGAGTTCCAGGCACGCGGTGCCGTGCACTTCCACGCCCTGGTGCGCCTCGACGGCGTAGACCCCATCGACCCGACTGCCATCGTCCCGCCGCCGGCCGGGTTCACCGTCGCCGACCTGGAAGACGCCATCCGCGCCGCCGCACAGGTCACGTTCCACACCTCCGGGCACCCGGACCGGCCGGAGGGCTGGCCCATCGCGTGGGGGGAGCAGGTCGACGTTCGCCCGATCAGCCTGACCGGCCGTGGTGAGGTCACCGACAGCATGGTCGCTGGCTACCTTGCCAAGTACGCCACCAAGAGCACCGAGGTAACCGGGCACCGCTCCACCCGCCTCGACACCGACAACATCGGCGACTACGCCGACCCCGACGGCGACCACACCGCCCGCCTCATCGACGCCTGCTGGCGCATCGGCCGACCCACCAGCGCACCCGCCCCGCTGTCTCAGCGACCACGGGACGACCGGCCCCGGCCCGGCTTCGTCCAGCCGTGGGAGTGCCCCGACTGCGGCACGCACACCCGCTACGCCGCCTGCCCTACCTGCGTCGCCGACCGTCAAGCCAGCCTTGACGCCCAACCGACGAAACCGGTCAGCGCCAACCCGTACGCCCGGCTCCGCCGATGGGCGCACATGCTCGGCTTCGGCGGCCACTTCCTCACCAAAGCCCGCCGCTACTCCGTCACCTTCCAACTCCTGCGGGATACCCGCGTCACCTACCGCCGCAGCGAGGACCAGGACCAGGGCGCTGGCAGCAGCGTCAAAGCCGTCGACCACCTCGACGACACCACGCTGATCGTCGGCACCCTCACCTTCTCTGGCGTCGGCTGGCATACCACCGGGGACGCACTGCTCGCCAACACTGCCGCCGCCATGGCACGCGAACGACGAACTACCGGCCGCGAAGAGCTCGCCCACGAACTCGGCACCACACCGGTCGGCACCGTGCCGACTGCCGCCTGACCCGACAGACCTGAGGAGGTCGCCCGCCATGAGCACCACCGCCCGCCCGAGCCCCGTCGTCCGGCTCGTCCCTCGCACCGGGGCGACCGTCGTCGAGCCGGTCACCTACACCGTCCAGGAAGTCGCCAAGCTGCTTGGCATCTCGCTCGGCAGCACCTACGCCCTCGTCCGGGACGGAACGATTCCGGCGACCCGCCTCGGCGGTCGCTGGCTCATCCCCCGCACCCGGTTCCACGCCTGGCTCGACGGCGTCACCGAGCAACCCACCGCCGTCACCGGCACCGAGCACGGGCGGAGGCGCTGATGGGCTTCGTCCGCAAGACTCCGGCCGGCACTTTCCGCGCCTGCTGGCGTGACCCTGCCGGTGGGCAGAAGTCCAAGAGCTTCCGCACCAAGCGGGAGGCCAGCGCCTTCCTCGCGGAGGTGGAGGGCAGCCTGAACCGGGGCACCTACGTCAACCCGCACGCCGGCCGTACCCGCTTCGGCGACTTCGCTCAGCAGTGGCTAGCCACGCGGGCCGTCGAAGCACGCACCACAGAGCGGACCGTCTCCATGCTTCGCACGCACGTCCTGCCGAAGTGGGGTGACTGGCCGCTCGGGAAGGTCGACTTCATGTCGGTGCAGGAGTGGGTGACCGGCCTCGGTCGGACCCTCGGCCCGGCCACCGTGGCCAAGTGCTACCAGCTGCTGTCGATGATCCTCCGGACGGCGGTTCAGGCACGGCTGATCGCTGCCAACCCGGCGGATGGGGTGAAGCCGCCTCGTGATCGGTCCCGTGACGTCAAGCCGGTCACGATCAGCCGGGAGGACTTCTTCGGCCGGCTGCTTCCCGCCGTACCGCCGCGTCATCGGGCCATCGTCTCCGTCGCCGCCGGGGCTGGTCTCCGCTGGGGTGAGTGCGCCGGCCTGACGTGGTCCTCGGTCGACCTCGACCGAGCTTCGCTGCGCGTGGTCCAGGTGGCCGAGGGAGACCCACGGCGGGATCGTGCTGCGCCCCTACCCGAAGAGCCGTGCCGGGGTGCGGACCGTGCCGCTGCCCGGCTTCCTCCTCGCCGCGCTGCGCCAGCTGCACGCCGATGCCGGCGAGCCGGACCCGCGAACGTTGGTCTTCCGGGACCGCGTCGGCCGGCCGCTGCGGCGGTCGAACTTCCGGCGTCGGATCTGGTTGCCCTCGCTCGTCCGCGCCGGCCTGCTCGGCCAGGTGCACAACACCGGCCCGCATCGGTACCGCGCAGTCTGACCCGACCGGGAGGGCGTCGAGTGGTCGGCAGAGTTCACCACCGAGCGGGAAGCCGTTGCCTGCGTGGCAACCAAGGCCGTCGGCGGGATGCGGTTGTTGAGTCGGCCCGGGGCGCGGTTCCGGTGTTGCCACCGGCCCGTTTCCCCGGACCGCTCGCCGAACCCGCCGTGCCGATCTCTCGGCAACGGGCTCTCCACGGTCTCTGCCGTCAGGCGGGGTTCGTGGTGGTGGGCCAGGGGGTGGGGATCTTGTTACCCCGGTAGGTGTAACGGGAGACCGTTACGCCTTCGATCCGGAAGTACTCGACCCCGTCCGCGGCGATCACCCAGCGGCCTGCGCCGTTGGTCAGATGGCGGCGGAGCTGCCCCATGGCCCACCGCACCAAGTGTTCGTTGATACGCCGTAGAAGCGGATACAACATGGACTTGTAGAAGCGCCCATAATAGTTGATCCAACCTTGCACGAT
>JAEVHO010000214.1 GCA_016802835.1 Micromonospora sp. ATA32
TTCCTGCAGGCGCGCGGCGGTGGCCGGCTGGTCAGCGTCGCGCTGGAGAAGGTCCAGGTGTCCCTGCTCGCCGAGAAGCTCGAGGAGTTGCTCGCCGAGCGCAGTGCGGTGCGCGACGCTTCCACGAGCCGGATAGGGTCGAGGGTATGACCCACCAGGTGCACGACTTCGAGCCGCCGGAGCGGTTCGTCGCCGGGACCGTCGGGCCGCCGGGGGAGCGCACGTTCTTCCTGCAGGCGCGCGGCGGTGGCCGGCTGGTCAGCGTCGCGCTGGAGAAGGTCCAGGTGTCCCTGCTCGCCGAGAAGCTCGAGGAGTTGCTCGCCGAGGCGCAGCGCCGCTTCGGTGTCGACCTGCCCGAGGCGGTGGCCGCCGTCGGCGACAACGACCCGCTGGACATTCCGGTCGACGAGGAGTTCCGGGTCGGCACCCTCGGGTTGGCCTTCGACGTGGACACCGCGACCGTCGTGATCGAGGCGATCGCCGCCGGCGAGGCGGACGTCGAGGTCGAGCTGGACGGGGGCGAGGACGACGAGGACGAGGACGAGGACGACGAGGAGCCGGACGACGACCTCGACCGGCTCCGGGTGCGGCTGACCCCGGAGGCGACCCGCGAGTTCATCGAACGGGCCCGCCGGGTGGTCAACGCCGGCCGCCCGCCCTGCCCGCTCTGTGGCCAGCCGCTGGATCCCGCCGGGCACCTCTGCCCGCGGCACAACGGTTATCACCGGTGACCTCGTCGGAACTGCAGCCCCGCCAGGACGGGAGCACCACCCTCCGGTTGCTCCGCGACGGTGAACTCGCCCTGGAGGGGCGGCTGGTCGACGCCTCGAACACCACCCTGCGCGGGGTGCTGACACTCGGCGGTGCCACGTCCCGCTGCGTCTACAAGCCGGTCCGCGGCGAGCGCCCGCTGTGGGACTTCCCGGACGGCACCCTGGCCGGCCGGGAGGTCGCCGCCTACCTGGTCTCCCGGGCCACCGGCTGGGACCTGGTCCCGCCGACCGTGCTGCGCGACGGCCCGTTCGGCCCCGGCTCCTGCCAGCTGTGGATCGACGAGCCGGAGGGCGCCGAGCCGCTGGTCGGGTTCGTGCCGACGGAGGCGGTGCCGCCGCGCTGGTTCCCGGTCGCCGCGGCCCGCGACGACGACGGCGCCGCGTACGCACTGGCGCATGCCGACGACCCCCGGTTGGCCCGGCTCGCCGTGCTCGACGCGGTGATCAACAACGCCGACCGCAAGGGTGGCCACGTGCTGACCGGCCCGGACGACCGGCTCTACGGCGTGGACCACGGGGTGTGCTTCCACGTCGAGGAGAAGCTGCGCACGGTGCTCTGGGGCTGGTCGGGGCGGCGACTGCCGGCCGACGCGGTCGAGGCGCTCGACGGGCTCGCCGGTCAGGTCGCCGGGCCGCTCGGCGAGGAGCTGGCCGAGCACCTGACCATCGGCGAGATCGCCGAGCTGGCCGCGCGGATCGAGCGCCTGCGGGACACCGGCACCTTCCCCCAGCCTCCGGAGGACTGGCCGGCGATGCCCTGGCCGCCCATGTGAGCAGTTGTCACGTTGATCACCTGTGGGACGGCTTCCCGCCGCCACCGGGCTGGCTAGGCTGACGGGCATGGAGTCTTGGGTAGGGCACGAGGTGCCGCGGCTGCCGGGCAGGGGCGGGCCGCTGACGTTGTTCGACTCGGCGCGGTGCGGTGTCCACCCCAGCCAGCCGGACGGCACGGCGACGATGTACGTCTGCGGCATCACCCCGTACGACGCGACCCACCTCGGCCACGCCGCGACCATGATCACCTTTGACCTGGTGCAGCGGATGTGGCGCGACGCCGGACTGACCGTGCGGTACGTGCAGAATGTCACCGACATCGACGACCCGCTGCTGGAGCGCGCCGAGCGCGACAGCGAGGACTGGGTGGTCCTGGCGATGCGCGAGACCGCCCTGTTCCGGGAGGACATGGAGGCGCTGCGGATCATCCCGCCGGAGCACTACGTCGGCGCGGTCGAGTCGATCCCGGACATCGCCGAGAAGGTGCTGGTCCTGCTCAAGGACGGCGCCGCGTACCGGCTGGAGGACGGCACCGGCGACATCTACTTCGACATCAGCGCGGCACCCCGGTTCGGCTACGAGTCCAACCTGTCCCGGGAGCAGATGCTCACGTTCTTCGCCGAGCGTGGCGGCGACCCGGAGCGGCCGGGCAAGCGGGACGCGCTCGACCCGCTGCTCTGGCGCGGCGCCCGCGAGAGCGAGCCGTCCTGGCCGGGCGGCGACCTGGGCCCGGGGCGACCGGGCTGGCACATCGAGTGCGCGGTGATCGCGCTGAACCTGCTCGGTGACCAGATCGCCGTGCAGGGCGGCGGCAACGACCTGATCTTCCCGCACCACGAGTGCTCCGCCGCGCACGCCGAGCGGCTCACCGGCCGCACGCCGTTCGCCGGGCACTACGTGCACGCGGGCATGATCGGGCTGGACGGCGAAAAGATGTCCAAGTCCAAGGGCAACCTGGTCTTCGTCTCCCGGCTGCGGGCGGACAAGGTCGACCCGATGGCGGTGCGGCTCGCGCTGCTGGCCGCGCATTACCGCACGGACCGGGCCTGGACCGACGACCTGCTGGCCGCGTCGTCCGCCCGCCTGGACCGCTGGCGGCGGGCCGCCACCGCCCCCGCCGGGCCGTCCGGGGCGGCGCTGCTGGCCGGCGTACGCGACCGGCTCGCCGATGACCTGGACAGTCCCGGTGCCCTCGCGGTCGCCGACGAGTGGGCGGACCGGGTGCTCGCCGGCGCCGGCGACGACCCCGCCGCCCCCACTCTCTTCGCCGACACCGTCGACGCCCTCCTCGGCATCCGCCTGTAGACCGTCTCCTCGTCGTCCACGGCGATCATGCACTCTGGGCCCTCGATCCGCGGCTTGTGCCCGGGATGTCGGGGCGGCATCTGCATGATCGCGGGGTACGCCGGGGGGCGGGGTGCTGGCGGGTTCAGCCGAGAACGAGGCCGGGATCGGGGTCGGGTTCGGCCGGAGGGGCCGGGATCCGGTACTCCTCGGTGAGTGTGGTCATCGGACCGGGCCAGGTCGCCTGGGCCACCTCGATCGGCTTGTGCGCGCCGTCGTACGCCACGTGCAGCAGGTGCAGCACCGGGGTGTCCGGCCGGATCTGCAGCGTCTCCGCCTCCTCGCGACTGGGCTGTCGGGCGCTGATGGTGTCGGTGGCCGAGACGTACCGCCGCCCGGTCGCCTCCTCCGCCTCCTGGTAGAGCGGGCGGCCGAACGCCTCCGCCCGCTCCAGCATGGTGCCCGCGGTGTCGGCGGTCAGGAACCAGGAGGCGCCCACCTCGACGGGTGAGTCCTCGGTGCGTACCAGGTGCCGGCGGCAGAGCAGGTCGGTGCCGTCGGGGACGCCGAACGCGTCGGCGATCTCCGGTGGGGCGGGGGCGTGGCCGACGGAGACGAGTTGCTGTCGGTACCGGGCGGCCAGGTCGGTGTGGTAGCCGCGGAAGCCGCCGTACCGGCCCCGGGAGAGCCGGTTGAGCCGCCGCCGGGTGCCCCGGACGTACGTGCCGGAGCCGGGCTTGGTGATCAGGATGCCCTCGACCCGCAGCTGGTCGACGGCGCGCTGGACGGTCTGCTTGGCGACGCCGAACATCTCGGCGATCGCCGGGATGGACGGCAGCCGTTCGCCCGGACCCCAGTCGCCCCGGCGCACCTGCGCCTTGAGCTGCGCGGCGATCTGCCGGTGCGGGAATTCGGCGGCTCCCGGGTTGATCTGCATGCCCGCCTCCTCATGACAGCTAGGTTCCTAGGATGCCTCAGCGGGTGTGCCGCCGCCACCCCGGACACGCGAAAAGACCGGGCTCCCGACGTACGTGACGTCGGGAGCCCGGTCGAGCGAGGGGTGGGGCTACCAGGAACCGGCGGTCGGGCCGGCCGAGCCGCCGCGCCGACGCAGGTACTTCTCGAACTCCTGGGCGATCTCGTCGCCGGTCAACGGGGTGATCCCGGCGTCGCCGACCCGTTCCTCCAGCTCACGGACGTACTCGCCGAGTTCGGCGTCCTGCTCGGCGGCGCTGCGCACCCGCTGCTCCCACTCGGCGGCCTCCTCGGCCAGGTCGGACATCGGCACCGGCAGGTCGAGCACGTCCTCGACCCGGTGCAGCAGCGCCAGGGTGGCCTTGGGGCAGGGCGGGTTGTTCGCGTAGTGCGGCACGTGCACCCAGAACGACACCGCGTCCACCTCGGCCTTGGCGCAGGCGTCGTGCAGCACCCCCACGATCCCGGTCGGCCCGTCGTACCGGGTCGGGGTGAGCTGGTAACGCTCGGCCGCGTCGGCGTCCGAGGCGCTGCCGCTGATCGGCAACGGCCGGGTGTACGGCACATCGGCGAGCAGCGCGCCGAGCAGCACCACCCGGTTGACCTCGAGGCTGTGGCAGATCTCCAGCACCTGCTCGCAGAAGGTGCGCCAGCGCATGCTCGGCTCGATGCCCCGGATCAGCACCACGTCCCGCTCGGTGCCCTCGGGGCTGGCGACCATGAACCGCGTGGTCGGCCACTCCACCCGCCGGGTCTCGCCCTCCGCCATCGTGATCGTCGGCCGGCTGACCTGGAAGTCGTAGAAGTCCTCCGGATCCAGCTCGGTGACCTGCCGCGCCTGCCAGACCTGCTCCAGGTGCTCGACGGCGGCGGTGGAGGCGTCCGCGGCGTCGTTCCAGCCCTCGAAGGCGGCGATGGCCACCGGGGACCGCAGCACCGGCAGCCCGTCGAACTCGGTCACGCCGTCACCTCACCCTGCTCGTCGCGGCCGGCGCCGGGCCGGGACCCGGTCGTCCGCCCGCCGTGCACGGTGGTGTCCCTGTTGTGCTTCACGTCCGCCAGCCTACGTGCCGAGGCCGGATGCGGCCCGTCGGCCGCGCCGGTCGGGCGGCCATGCCAGCCGGTCAAACGGGATGATCCGGACGCGGTGCTCCCGCGACAGAATGTGGGAAGGCGGGCGTGCCGTGACCGGGCCCAGGATCATGGCACTAACCTTGCCCTGTGCGGACTTCGTTGCGGGATGTGCTGACCAACCGGATCCTCATCGCCGACGGCGCGATGGGGACCATGCTGCAGGCTGCCGACCTGACGCTGGACGACTTCGAGGGCCACGAGGGCTGCAACGAGGTCCTCAACGTCACCCGCCCCGACGTGGTCCGCGGCGTGCACGAGGCGTACCTGGCCGTGGGCGCGGACTGCGTCGAGACGAACACCTTCGGCGCCAACCTCGCCAACCTCGGCGAGTACGGGATCCAGCACCGGATCCGAGAGCTCTCCGAGGTGGGCGCGCGGATCGCCCGGGAGGCCGCCGACGCGTGGACCACCCCCGAGCGGCCCCGCTTCGTGCTGGGCTCCATCGGGCCGGGCACCAAGCTGCCCACCCTCGGCCACACCGCCTACGCCACCCTGCGCGACGCGTACCAGGAAAATGCCGCCGGGCTGATCGCCGGCGGCTCCGACGCGCTGATCGTGGAGACCTGCCAGGACCTGCTCCAGGTCAAGGCCGCCGTGGTCGGTTCGAAGCGGGCGATGGCCGAGCTGGGTCGGACGGTGCCGATCATCTGCCACGTCGCCGTGGAGACCACCGGCACCATGCTGGTGGGCAGCGAGATCGGGGCGGCGCTGGCGGCCATCGAGGCGCTGGGGGTGGACCTGATCGGGCTGAACTGCTCGACCGGTCCGGCCGAGATGGGTGAACACCTGCGCTACCTGTCCCAGCACTCCCGCACCCCGCTGTCGGTGATGCCGAACGCGGGCCTGCCCGTGCTGACCGCGGACGGGGCGTACTTCCCGCTGTCCCCGGTGGAGCTGGCCGACGCGCTGGAGCGGTTCGTCACCGAGTACGGCGTGTCGCTGATCGGCGGCTGTTGCGGCACCACTCCCGAGCACATCCGGGTGTTGGCCGAGCGCCTGCACGGCGTCGCCCCGGCGCACCGCGAGCCGCGGCACGAGGCCGGCGTCTCGTCGATCTACCACCCGGTGCCTTTCGCCCAGGACGCCTCGGTGCTGATGGTGGGGGAGCGGACCAACGCCAACGGTTCCAAGGCGTTCCGGGAGGCCATGCTGGCCGGCGACTGGCAGGCCTGCGTGGAGATCGCCCGCAGCCAGGCCCGGGACGGCTCACACCTGCTTGACCTCTGCGTCGACTACGTCGGCCGGGACGGCACCCAGGACATGCGCGAGCTGGCCGGCCGCTTCGCCACCGCCTCCACGCTGCCGATCATGCTGGACTCCACGGAGCCGCCGGTGATCGAGGCCGGGCTGGAGATGCTCGGCGGGCGCTGCGTCGTCAACTCGGTCAACTTCGAGGACGGGGACGGGCCGGAGTCCCGCTACGCCCGGGTGATGCCGATCGTCAAGGAGCACGGCGCCGCGGTGGTGGCGCTGCTGATCGACGAGGAGGGGCAGGCGCGGACCGCCGAGTGGAAGGTCCGGGTCGCGACCCGGCTGATCGAGGACCTCACCGGGCGGTGGGGGATGGACCGCTCGGACATTCTGATCGACGCGCTGACCTTCCCGATCGCCACCGGGCAGGAGGAGACCCGGCGGGACGGGATCGAGACGATCGAGGCGATCCGCGAGATCGCCCGCCGCTATCCGGGGATCAACTTCACCCTCGGAGTGTCCAACGTGTCGTTCGGTCTCAACCCGGCCGCCCGGCAGGTGCTCAACTCGGTCTTCCTGCATGAGTGCGTGCAGGCCGGCCTGACCAGCGCGATCGTGCACGCCAGCAAGATCCTGCCGAGCAACAAGATCCCCGACGAGCAGCGGCAGGTCGCGCTGGACCTGGTCTACGACCGGCGCCGTGAGGGGTACGACCCGGTGCAGCGCTTCCTCGAGCTCTTCGAGGGCGTCGACGTCACCAGCGCCCGCGCCACCCGGGCCGAGGAACTGGCCGGGCTGCCGCTGGACGAGCGGCTCAAACGGCGGATCATCGACGGTGAGCGCAACGGCCTGGAGGCCGACCTCGACGAGGCGATGGCCGGCGGTCGCGCGCCCCTGTCGATCATCAACGACATCCTGCTGGACGGAATGAAGGTCGTCGGCGAGCTGTTCGGCTCGGGGCAGATGCAGCTGCCGTTCGTGTTGCAGTCGGCCGAGGTGATGAAGACCGCGGTGGCCTACCTGGAGCCGCACATGGAGACGGTGGAGGACGGCGGCAAGGGCCGCATCGTGCTCGCCACCGTGCGGGGCGACGTGCACGACATCGGCAAGAACCTGGTCGACATCATCCTGTCCAACAACGGCTACGAGGTCGTCAACATCGGCATCAAGCAGCCGATCAACGCGATCCTCGACGCGGCGGAGGAGCACCGGGCCGACGCCATCGGCATGTCCGGGCTGCTGGTCAAGAGCACAGTGATCATGAAGGAGAACCTCGCCGAGATGGCCACCCGCGGGGTGGCCGAGCGGTGGCCGGTGCTGCTCGGCGGGGCGGCGCTGACCCGGGCGTACGTCGAGGACGACCTGCGCTCGGTGTTCCCGGGCCAGGTGCACTACGCCCGCGACGCGTTCGAGGGGCTGTCCCTGATGGACCGGGTGATGACGGCCAAGCGCGGCGGCGCGCCGGTGATCGACCCCGAGCGGGAGGCGGCCCTCGCCGCCCGCCGGGAGCGCCGGGAACGGCAGCGGGCGATGGTCAGCGAGGCGCTGCCGGAGCTGAACGACGCCTCGGTCCGCTCCGACGTGGCGGCGGACGTGGACGTGCCGGCTCCGCCGTTCTTCGGCACGCGGGTGGTCAAGGGGGTGCCGCTGGCCGACTACGCGGCGCTGCTGGACGAGCGGGCCACCTTCCTCGGCCAGTGGGGGCTGCGTGGCTCCCGTGGTGGTCAGGGACCCTCCTACGAGGAGCTGGTGGAGACGGAGGGCCGGCCCCGGCTGCGGTACTGGCTGGACCGGCTGATCGCCGACAAGGTCCTCGAGGCCGCCGTGGTGTACGGCTACTTCCCCGCGTACGCCGAGGGCAACGACCTGGTGGTGCTGGACGAGAACGCCCACTCCGAGCGGGCCCGCTTCTCCTTCCCCCGGCAGCGGCAGGAGCGGCGGCTCTGCCTCGCCGACTTCTTCCGGCCCAAGGGCGACGAGCTGGACGTGGTGGCGTTGCAGCTGGTCACCGTCGGTCAGCCGATCAGCGAGTACACCGCGAAGATGTTCGCCGGCAACGAGTACCGCGACTACCTGGAGGTGCACGGCCTGTCGGTGCAGCTCACCGAGGCGCTGGCCGAGTACTGGCACCGGCGGATCCGGGCCGAGCTGACGCTGCCGGGCGGTCGTACCGTCGCCGACGACGACCCTGCGGACCTGGCGGGCCTGCTGCGCAACGACTACCGGGGCTGCCGGTACGCGTTCGGCTACCCGGCCTGCCCCGACCTCGAGGAGCGGGGCAAGATGGTGCAGCTGCTCGGCGCCGAGCGGATCGGCGTGCAGTTGTCGGAGGAGTTCCAGTTGGTGCCCGAGCAGGCCACCGACGCGATCGTGGTCCACCACCCGGAGGCGAACTACTTCAACGCCAAGTGACACCGCCACCCCTCGTGAGCTGCGCAAACAGCGTTCCGGGAAGCACCTGGGCCGTCCCCAGGCCGTCGCGATGTTCCAGGCCGTGACCGAAGGCTGTCGATCGCGCGGCGAGTGCCGTCCTCGCTGCTTGGCAGCAAGGATGTCGATGACCCGTGGGCGGCGGGGTGCGAAACGCCGAACAGCGGGCCGATCTGGCGCGTGGTGAGGTTGGTGCGCCGGTACGCGGCCGCCAGCAGCACCCGCGCGACGAGAGCACCGCGCGGTTGTCTTTGAGGGTGAGCTGGGCGAACTGGCTCGCTGCTGGAGCGGACGCTGGCCGAGGTCCAGGCGGCGCAAGGAGAAACGCGGTTGAGCGGTGCGGCAGGAGACGTTATTCCCACCGTATCGTCGGGGCTCCGGTCAGCTGCCCTGCCCCTGCCCCTGCTGCTGTCCCTGCCCTTGCGCCTGCTGCTGTCCCTGCCCCTGCGGCCCTGTCAGCCGCGCGGCGACCCTGGCCTCAGCGGCTGGTTGCTGTTGACGACTCTCTTCACCGCTGCCCACGCGGCTTGGGCCGAGGACTGGGCTATCC
>JAEVHO010000215.1 GCA_016802835.1 Micromonospora sp. ATA32
CGGCCGGCGCCGGTTCGGCGGGCGGCCGGGCCGGGGCTGCCGGTGCTGGCGATCGCCACCCTGATGGTGCTGATCGTCGCGATGCTCGGCGTCGAGCGGGTCACCGGGATCAGCGTGCTGCCGGACCGGTTGACCGCCGGGCTGCGGCCGCCGCCGAAGAAGTTCCCGGTGCTGCCCGCCAGCCCGCCGACCGACATCACCATCGACTCCATCGACGTGCGGGCGCCGGTGCACGACGTGGGCATCGCCGCGGACGGCACCATCGGCGTTCCGAACGCCGCCCGGGCGCAGGAGGCCGGCTGGTACGACCAGTCACCGACCCCCGGGCAGTACGGGCCGGCCGTGATCGTCGGGCACGTCGACACCACCACCGGACCGGCCGTCTTCCACGGGCTCCGGTCGTTGCGCGCCGGGGACCGGGTCGAGGTGAACCGGCAGGACCGGTCGGTGGCCGTCTTCGAGGTCAACGCCGTCGAACGGTTCGACAAGGGGAAACTGCCGGTGGACGAGATCTTCGGCGACTTCAGCCGGCCGAACCTGCGGCTGATCACCTGCGGCGGCCGGTGGGTGGGTGGCGCGACAGGCTACGCCGACAATGTGGTGGTCTTCGCATCCCTGGTGAAGGCGCGGCAGTCCTGACCGGCCGGCGAACCGGCGCGGGAGGTGGCGTCACGCCGTCAGGCGGCCTCGGGCTCGCGCAGGTCGAGCCAGTCCGCCCAGCGCGGGTCGGGCACCCGGTGACCGAGCACCCGCCAGGCCGTCCCCTTCGGTGCGGCCGGCAGCGAGTGCAGCGGCCAGCCCATCTCGGCCGGGGTCTTGTCGCCCTTGGTGTGGTTGCACCGGGCACAGGCCGCCACCACGTTCTCCCAGGCGTGAAGGCCACCGCGGCTGCGCGGGAAGACGTGGTCGATGGTCTCGGCGGGGCCGCGGCAGTAGGCGCACCGCCAGCCGTCCCGGGCGAAGATCGCGCGGCGGGAGAGCCCGACGTGGGTGCGGTAGGGCACCCGGACGAACCGGGTCAGCCGGACCACGGAGGGCACCGGGAGTGCGTTGCGGGCGCTGTGCAGCACACCGTCGCCGTCCGCGACACAAACCGCCTTCGCGGAGAGCACCAGGATGGCGGCTCGACGCACCGACACGACGCACAGCGGCTCGTAGGAGGCGTTGAGGACCAACGCGCCGGAGCCCGCCGTGGGTCGTATGTCAGGCATCGTGCTCACCCTCCCGGTCCAGCCGTTCCTGCCGCCGCCGCGCCGGCCACGCTCCCCGCAGGCAGCGGGAACCACGCCGACGCCGGCAGGATCACCGACGTCCGTTGGGCCAATCGTCCCTGATCGGACCACGGATTGCACGTACTAATCCGTGGTCCCTGTGAAGCTTTTTCCACGTCCGGTGGGATGGCCGGTTACGCCCGGTTGACCGGCGTTGGCCGGGCCCGCGAGCGGCCCGGGTCACCGACCGGTGGGTCGGCCGCTGGCCGTCGCGCCGATTGCGGTACGAAAGCAGGGTGACTCCCGCCAACCTGAGCCTCCTCGCCGAGCCGATCAGCCCGGGCGCGACCCCGACCCCGGCCTGCCTCAAGGAGCCGCTCTGTCAGTGGGCATGGGACACCACCAACTCGGTGTGGTTCGCCGAGGGCAGCTACTGGATAGTGCTCAAGCCGCTGCGGATCGTCCTGATCCTGCTGCTCGCCGTGGTGGCCCGGTGGGCGCTGCACCGGACGATCAACCGTCTGGTCCGCACCACCACCGTCGGCACGATGCCGACGATGCTCCGGCCGCTGCGCGAGCGGATCCCCACCACCGCGCTCGACCCGACCGAGTTCGTGCCGGAGCGGCGGCGGCAGCGGGCCGAGGCGATCGGCTCGGTGCTGAGCAGCCTGGTCACCGCGTTCATCTTCGGCATCGCGGTGCTGATGGTGCTCAAGGAGTTCAGCTTCGACCTCGCCCCGCTGCTGGCCAGCGCCGGTATTGCCGGCGTGGCGCTCGGCTTCGGCGCGCAGAGCCTGGTCAAGGACCTGATCGCCGGCCTGTTCATGCTGATCGAGGACCAGTACGGCGTCGGCGACACGGTGGATCTGGGCGAGGCGACCGGGATGGTGGAGGCGGTCGGGCTGCGGGTCACCACGGTACGCGACGGCCGGGGCGTGCTCTGGTACATCCGCAACGGCGAGATCGTCCGGGTCGGCAACAAGAGCCAGGGCTGGGCGCTGGTCGTGGTGGACCTGCCGATCGGGTTCGCCGGCACCGAGGAGGCGACGGCGGTGCTGCGTACGGCGGCGGCCTCGGTCGCGCTGGACCCGGCGCTGGCCTCGGACATCGTGGAGCCGCCCGAGGTGCTGGGCGTCGAGCAGATCACGGTGGACGGCGCGGTGATCCGCACGGTGGTCAAGACGACCGCGGACGGTCAGTTCTCGGTCGGCCGGGAGCTGCGGCGCGGCTCGCGGAGGCGCTGGAGAACTCCGGCATCACAGCCCGGATCGCCGCCGGCCGGCACTATCCCGGGCTGCCGACCCGGCACCCGGGGGCGGCGAGACCGGCCAGGGCGGCGCCACCTGAGGCACCGGCGGCGTCCGATGGATCGGTGCCCGACAATCCGGGGTCGCGGACCGCGCGGCCCCTCGGGTATCGTCCGTTCGTTCAGTCGGAGATGCGACGATCTATCCGTTCGCCCTAGCCAGTTGTCAGACGATCGGGCAGAATCCGGTAACACGCTCCTCCCGGAGCGTCATCACGTCCTCGCTGATCTGTAGATCTGACGACGGTTCCCGGGCATGCCATCACGAGTGGCCGATCTTGGGGAACGATGGAGGCGACGGTGTCCGACGAGCGACCCTCCCCGGAAGGGCCGGCCACCTTCCGTGAGGTGTTCGCCCAGGGCGAATACCGCGCGGTCTTCGCCGCCGGAACGCTCTCCTGGGTCGGCGACTACATCGCCAAGGCAGCGGTCACCCTCCTGGTCTATCGCGAGAGCGAGTCGATCGGGCTCTCCGCCGCCGCCTTCGCGGTCAGCTACCTGCCCTGGCTGGTCGGCGGTCCGCTGCTGGCCGCGCTCGCCGAGCGGCACCGCTACCGGCAGGTCATGGTGGCCTGCGACCTGATCCGGATGGCGCTGATGGTGCTGGTCGCCATCCCCAACATGCCGGTCTGGGCGATCCTCGGCCTGCTCTTCGCCACCACGCTGGCCAACCCGCCGAGCCAGGCGGCCAAGTCCGCGCTGATGCCGGTCCTCCTCACCGGCGACCGGCTGGTCCTCGGCCTCTCGCTCAACGGGAGCGCCGGCCAGGCCGCCCAGGTCGTCGGCTATCTCGTCGGCGCGGCCATCGCGGTGGTCGACCCGGCCGCCGCGCTGCTGATCAACGCGGCCACCTTCGCCGTGTCCGCCGCCCTGGTGCGCTTCGGCGTCCGGGACCGGCCGCCGGCGATGACCGCCGCGCACCGCAGCCGCCTGCTGCGGGAGACCGGCCAGGGCTTCCAGATCGTCTTCGGCACCCCGGTCCTGCGGTCGATCGCCGTGCTGGTCTTCTGCTCGATGCTCTTCTCCATCGTGCCGGAGGGGCTGGCCGCCGGCTGGGCCGGCGAGCGCAGCGGTGACAGCCTCGACACGGGCGCCGCCCAGGCCGTCATCATGGCGGCCAACCCGGTCGGCTTCATCCTCGGCGGGCTGCTGGTCGGCCGGATGGTCCCGCCGGCCCGCCGGATGACCCTGATCCGGCCGCTGGCCGTGCTCGCCCCGCTGGTGCTGGTCCCCGCGCTGCTCGATCCGCCGCCGCTCGTCGTGGCTCTGCTCTCCGCGGTCTGCGGCTTCGCGGTGGCGGGGCTGCTCCCGGTGGCCAACGGCCTCTTCGTCCGGGCCCTGCCCGACGGCTACCGGGCCCGGGCGTTCGGCGTGATGGCCACCGGCGTCCAGGTGATCCAGGGCGGGGCCGTGCTGGTGACCGGACTGCTGGCCGAACGGTTCCCGATCCCGGCCGTGGTCGGCGCGTGGAGCGCGGCCGGGGTGCTGGCTGATGCTGTTCACGGCGGCCCGCTGGCCGAAGGTGGAAACGATCGACGCGGCCATCGCGGCGGCCGGGCGGGCAACGCCGCCGGGATCGTCGGCCACGCTACGCCCCCGGGCGAGTTCGGAGGAGAACGGCCGGGTCGACCAGGCCGAGGGACGGCCCGGCGACCGTGGCCGGCCCAGCCACGCTGTGACCTAGTCGGCAGCCGCCCCCGCCGGTACGCGTCGGCCGGGGCGTACCGGACCTGGCAGGATGGAACGGTGAATCCCGCAGGTGAATCGGACCGTACCCCGCCGTCGATGACCCTCTTCGAAGCCGTCGGCGGCGAACCCACCTTCCGCAGGCTGGTGGACGAGTTCTACGCCGGGGTGGCCACCGACCCGCTGCTGCGGCCGATGTACCCGGAGGACCTGGCACCGGCCGCCGACCGGATGACGCTCTTCCTCATGCAGTACTGGGGCGGCCCCAACACCTATTCCGCGCAGCGCGGCCACCCCCGGCTCCGGATGCGGCACGCGCCGTTCCGGATCGGCGCCGCCGAGCGGGACGCCTGGCTGCGCCAGATGCGCCGGGCGGTCGACCGGCTCGATTTGCCGCCCGAGCTGGCCACCGCGCTCTGGGACTACCTCGAACGGGCCGCGTACTTCATGGTCAACGCCATGGACGACGCGGCCGACACCGCCTGACTCCCACCGGCCGGGCAACCGGCGGGCCGGCGGGCGACCGGTCCACGGCTCAGAGCAGCGCGCCCTCGTCGTGCAGCCAGTCCACAAAGGTGGTGGCGACGGCCGCGCCGCAGTCGAGCATCTCGACCAGCAGGGCGTCGTGGGTGCCCGCGGCGAGCGGCACCTGCAGCTCGGCGTAGATGGGCAGCTGACCGCGCTCGGTCGGGTCGCCGATGTAGGCCTTGCAGAACCGACGGGTGTGGTTCCACTCGTTGACCACCCGGTAGGCCCGGTCCGCCCAGTCCGGCGGGACGGTCGCGTGTGGACGCGCCCGCATCACCAGGATCTCGTCCTCCGGGCCCTCGAGGGTGACCAGCACGGCGTGCCGCTCCCACATGGCCAGCAGGTTGCCGCCGCCGTCGGCCAGGTATCGCACGTCGAGCAGGTCCAGCGCGTCGCAGACCCGGCCGAGGGTGACCGGCTCGACGGTGACCGGGATGTCGGTGATCATCGGCCGCTCGGCGGCCGGACAGTCGTCCCCCGGCTGGCGGGGCGCCGGGGGCCCGACCCGGGCGCTGTCATCCACTGTGATCCCGCTTCGAGTTTCCGGTTCGCCGCCACCGGCGGGACCGGGGCGCCATGACCACCACGGCATCGCTCGCGCACCTCACTCCCCAGCGGATCCAGTCGCCTACGGTGCGTTGGATCCGAGGATGGACGGTACCCGGACAGCCGGGTTGAAGCATCCCCCCAACGGCAGCCCCAGCCCGGAAGAATGACCATGGGTCATCCGTTCGGATGACCACCCGAGGGCCTGATGGCGAGTTCGGCCACCTTCTGCGACCACACTGCTCCGTATGGTCCCACCAGGCCGACCCATCGGCCGGCCACGCGTACCCGCACGTCCCCGTCGGCGGCGCCGAGGAACGCGCCGGCCAGCGCGGCGATGGAGTCGGAGTCGCCGGCGGTGGTCGCGCCCCCGGGCCAGCGCCCGCACCGGGTCGTCGGCGTGCCGGACCGCGCAGAGCAGCGCGGTGGCGAGCGCCTCCTCGGCCACCCACCCCTCGCCGGTGTGCCGGCACGGGTCGCCGCCGTCGTCCGGCCCGGCGAGGGTCGTGGTGAGCCGGTCCAGCACGGCGAGGCACTCGTCCCAGCCCCGGGCGACGAACTCCTCGGGCGAGGTCACGCCGGGACGCTGCCAGAGGTCGCCGAGCCAGTCGGAGCGGTAGACCAGGCGCTGCTGGTGGGCCCGCTCGGTGAGCAGTCCGGGCACCTCGGCCAGCATCGCACCGTCGCGCAGCAGCCGCACCGCGTACGCGGTCAGCTCGCTGGCCGCCAGCCCGGTCGGGTGCCCGTGGGTCAGGCCGGCCTGGAGCTGGGCCAGCCCGGCCAGGGTGTCCAGGTCGACGTCGAGCAGCCCGATCGGGGTGACCCGCATGTTCGCCCCGCACCCCTTGGAGTCGGCGACGGTCGCCTCCTGCCAGCGGACGCCACGGGCCAGGTCGGCGCAGGCGCGCAGGCAGGTCATGCCCGGCGCGCGGTTGTTCTCCGGGCTCACCGACCACTCGACGAAGCGTTCCCGCAGCAGCGGTTCGACGGCCTCCGGGGTGAGGGTCGGGGACTGCCGCAGGGCCCAGCCCACGGCGAGAGCCATCTGGGTGTCGTCGGTGACCAGGGCGGGCTCGCCGGAGAGTTCGCGCGGGCCGGCCGGGCCGTACCGGCGCTCGATCTCGGCGACGGTGAGGAACTCGGTCGGCTTGCCCAGCGCGTCACCGTAGGCGAGACCGAAGAGCGAGCCGGAGGCCCGGCGGAGGGAGGTGTCGATCACGCCCGCGATCATGCCAGCCACTCGGTCCCCGATCAGTCCCAGCAGAGGCAGAACGGGTGGCCGGACGGGTCCGCGTAGACCCGGAAGCCGTCCCCCTCGCCGGGCAGCCGGCGGGCGCCGAGTGCCAGCGCCGCCTTCTCGGCCGTGTCGATGTCGTCGACGGTGACGTCGAGGTGGAACTGCTGTGGCCGCTCGGGATCGGGCCAGGCCGGCGCACGCAGGTTGACCGCCTTCTGAAAGGCGATCCGGGGCTGGTGCCCGGGCGGCCCGCCGAGCACCACCCAGTCGTCACCGTCGGAGTTGTCCTCGATCAACGGCAGGCCGAGCAGCTCGGCGTAGAAGCCGGCCAGGGACCGGGGGTCGGGGCAGTCGATCACCACTGAACGCAGCTGTCCAATCATGCCGGTCATCCTGCCCAGTGGGTACGACGGAAAACGTCAGTCCTCGGCCAGCCGACGCCCGGCGTCCCGGCAGGCGGCGAGCACCGTGCGGGCGTACTCCGGGGTCGCACCCGTGAGTCCGCAGGCCGGGGTGACCACCACCTGCTCGGCGAGCCGCCGACGCGGGAAGCCGAGGCGGTCCCAGACCGCGCGTACCCGGTCGGCGACGTCGGCCGAGGTCGGCGCGCGACCGGCCGGCGGCGGCAGGGTGGGCGCGGCGCCGGCCAGCAGCCCCAGCCCGGCGTCGATCGCCTCGCCCAGCGGGTCCAGCTTCGTGACCAGGCTCAGGTCCAGCGCGACGCCGGTGGCGCCGGCCGAGCGGATCAGCTCGAGCGGCACGTCAGGGGCGCAGCAGTGCACCACGGTCGGCACCCCGACCGCCTCGATCACCGTCCGCAGCAGGTCCGCCGCCGCGGTCGACTCCACCGCCCGGTACGCGCCCAGCCCGCTCTCGGTGGGCACCCGGCCGGCCAGCACCGTCGGCAGGGACGGCTCGTCCCAGCTGGAGCAGCACCGACGCGCGGGGGCAGCCGGCGGGGCCACCGCCGCCACGTGGCCGCGCAGCCCCTCGGCGAGGGAGCCGGCGAGGTCCCGGACGCGCCCGGGTCCCGCAGCATCCGGGCCGCCGATCGGCAACTCCAGGGCGGCGGCCAGGGTGAGCGGGCGGCCGCCTGGACCTTGATCGGCCCGGCGTACTCCTCGGCCTGCTCGGCGAGCTGGTCGAGGTCGCGTTCCATCAGGTCGCGGGCCAGGCGCAGGTCGCGGCCGGGACG
Organism: Micromonospora sp. ATA32; assembly: GCA_016802835.1. GTDB lineage: Bacteria > Actinomycetota > Actinomycetes > Mycobacteriales > Micromonosporaceae > Micromonospora. Next base: position 7,710 of record JAEVHO010000215.1, read on the forward strand.
CGGCGCGACCCGCCAGCGGGCCGCGTAGAGCTCCACCGGCAGCTCGACCAGCAGCCCACCGGTCGACCGATGAGGTCGGCCCCCGGCCCCCGGGCGGCAGCTCGGGCAGGTGGGGCAGTGCGGGTAGCTCACCGAGAACGACGCGCTGCGCCTCGGCGATGTCGGTGCCGGGAAGCGAACCGATGCCGGTCGCCGCGCCGGCGGGCCAGGGCCACGCCTGATCTGTCACGGCCGAAGGGTATCCGTTGCGCGGGTTCCGGGCCCCGTCAACCGGGCCCGCCGACGCGCCGCAGGTCAGCCGGTGATGGTGGCGGAGCCGAGCACCACGTCGCCGGCCGGATCCGGCCGGTACGCCACGATCGCCTGGCCGGCGGCGACGCCCCGGACCGGCCGGCGCAGCTCGGCGTGGAGCGTGTCGCCGGCCAGCTCGACGGTGGCCGGGACCACTCGCCGTGCGCGCGCAACTGCACCTCGCACTCGACCGGTGCGGTCGGCCGCTCGCCGCCCGTCCAGACCGGCCGGGTCGCCCGCACCTGCGCGACCTCCAGCGCCTCGGCCGGGCCGACGGTGACCGTGTTGGTCGTCGGAGTGATGGAGAGCACGTAGCGGGGGCGACCGTCCGGGGCGGGACGGTCCAGGTGCAGGCCGCGCCGCTGGCCGACGGTGTACGCGTACGCGCCGCTGTGGCTGCCCACCACCGCGCCGGTCAGCGCGTCGACCACGTCGCCGGGTGCCTCGCCGAGCCGTCCGGCGAGAAAGCCTCGGGTGTCGCCGTCGGCAATGAAGCAGATGTCGTGCGAGTCGGGCTTGTCGGCCACCGCCAGCCCGCGCCGGGCCGCCTCCTCGCGTACCTGCGCCTTGGTCGAGTCCCCCAGCGGGAAGATCGACCGGTCCAGCTGCGCGCGGGTCAGCACGGCCAGCACGTACGACTGGTCCTTGGGCAGGTCGACGCTGCGGCGCAGCAGGCCGTCCGCGCCGAGCCGGGCGTGGTGCCCGGTGACCACCGCGTCGAAGCCGAGGGCCACCGCGCGGTCCAGCACGGCGGCGAACTTGATCTTCTCGTTGCACCGAAGGCAGGGATTCGGGGTACGACCGGCCGCGTACTCGGCGACGAAGTCGTCCACCACGTCCTCGTGGAACCGGTCGGCCATGTCCCAGACATAGAACGGGATGCCGATCACGTCGGCGGCGTCGGGCGTCCCGGGAGTCCTCCAGGGTGCAGCAGCCGCGGGCCCCGGTCCGGTAGGTCTGCGGGTTGCGGGCCAGCGCCAGGTGGACCCCGGTCACGTCGTGCCCGGCATCCACCGCGCGCGCCGCCGCGACGGCGGAGTCCACCCCGCCCGACATCGCCGCCAGCACCCTCACCAGCCCACCCCCTTCGCCCCTAC
>JAEVHO010000216.1 GCA_016802835.1 Micromonospora sp. ATA32
CGACCCCGCTCGACCCCAGCCCCGCGGCGCCGGTGGCTTCCGCCGGCGCCGCGCCGGGCTTCAGACCGTGGGTCGCTCCCGCTTCGGGAGCTTCGCCACCACCATGTCGTACGACCCGTCGACCGCCTCGACCAGCTCGTCGTCGCCGATGGCGCCCCCGGTTCGCAGGGTGTTCCACCCCGACCGTCCGATGTAGGGCATCATCCGCGCGTCACCGGGGAACCGGTGCAGCCATTCGTCGGCCACCTCGCGGGTCGGGCCGCACTTCACCCCGACGGTCGCCGTGCCGTCGGCGGAGCCGAGGAACGCGAAGATGCGGCTGCCCACCTTGACCACCACGTCGCCCTCCCAGGGTTGGTCCAGCCAGGCTCCCGGCTTGGTCAGGCAGTACGCCTGCAGCTCCTCGCGCGTCATTGCGGCCTCCCCGCCGATCCGCCTCTGCCGACAGTGTGCTCCTAGTCTCGCCGGGATGGACCGCATCGGCGCAGCGACCTCGCCGGGGGCGTTCTCCCCGTCGTGCGCCCACCGGCCGGTCACCTGGTCACCATCGCGCCCGAAGGAGGTGGGGAGGGGCGACCCGCTCGTCCCGCTCCGGACCGTTCAGGCGGGGGAGTCGCCGGCGCGGACGGAGCGCCGCTCAAGACGCTGCCGGGCGGCCTGAGCGCTGCCCAGCCCGAGGCCGAACGCGATCTCCTGCCAGGTCATGCCGCGACCGCGCGCCACCCGCAGCAGCCCCGCCTCCAGCGCGTCCACCTCGGCGCGGACGCGGGGGACCAGGGTGAGGGCGGCGGTCAGGTCGGCGTGGTCGAGCGGGTCCTCGCCGGGCTCCGGCTCGGCCCCACCGGCGGCGAGGGCCATCACCAGGGCGACCAGTTCCTCGGCGGCCCGGTGGGTGGATAGGGTCGCCCCATGTCGTACCTCCACCGCCCCGGCGACCGGGTGACCGCCACCGAGCGGGATTCCCTCGGCGACCTGCTCGCCGGCCCGGTGGTGTCGGCGGCACGGGGTCTGCTCGGCTGCCGGCTCTCCGCCAACGGGGCCACCGTGCGGCTCACCGAGGTCGAGGCGTACGCCGGCACCGCCGGCGACCCGGCCTCGCACGCCCACCGCGGCCGTACGCCCCGCAACACGGTGATGTTCGGCCCGGCCGGGCACGCCTACGTCTACTTCACCTACGGCATGCACTGGTGCGTGAACGTGGTCACCGGTCCGGAGGGGGAGGCTTCGGCGGTCCTGCTCCGGGCCGGCGAGGTGGTGGAGGGCGTCGAGGCGGCCCGGGCCCGGCGGACCGCCGTACGCCGGGACGTGGACCTGGCGCGCGGGCCCGCCCGGCTCTGCGCGGCGCTGGGGATCGACAAGTCGGTGTACGGCCGCTACCTGCTCGGCGACGGCCCGGTGCGGCTCCGGCCACCCGCCGCGCCGGTGCCCGAGGCCTCGGTCGCGGCCGGCCCGCGGGTCGGGGTGACCGGGGCGCAGGACGTGCCCTGGCGGTTCTGGATCGCCGGTGACCCCCACGGTCAGCCACTACCGCCGGCACGTGCCCCGCAGCCGAGGCTGACCTCGGCTCCGATCGCTGTCCGGCCCGACGCTCGCCGGGCGATTCCGTGCGGGTCGGAGCCGGCGGCGTGGGGGGCGCGGTGGCCTGGCGGCGGACCTGACGGCGTGGGTCTGGCGGTTCTGTCGGTGGGTGTGGCCATAATCACGCCACATGCTCGCAGAGGGACCGGAGGACAGTCATGGCGACGCTGCTCGCGATCGGCACCGGCAAGGGTCTCTTCCTCGCCACCAGCGCGGACGGCCGGCGCAGCTGGGAGGTCAGCGGTCCGCACTTCCCGATGACCGGGGTCTACGCGGTCGCGGTGGACAAGCGGCGCGGCACGCCGCGGCTGCTCGCCGGGATGACCAGCTCGCACTTCGGTCCCAGCGTGGCCACCAGCGACGATCTCGGCGCCTCGTGGCGCGAGCCCGACGAGGCGCCGGTGGCCTTCCCGGCGGACACCGGGGCGACCCTCGGCCGGGTCTGGCAGCTCACGCCGGCCGGCCCGGCCGAGCCGGACGTGGTCTGGGCCGGGACGGAGCCGTCGGCGCTGTTCCGTTCGGAGGACGGTGGTCTCAGCTTCCAGCTGGTGCGGGCGCTCTGGGACCACCCGCACCGGGAGCAGTGGGGCGCCGGCTTCGGCGGCCAGGCGGTGCACAGCGTGCTGCCCCACCCCCAGGACCCGGCGCGGATCGTGGTGGCCATGTCCACCGGCGGGGTCTACCGCTCGGACGACGCCGGCGCGAGCTGGACGCCGGGCAACACTGGCATCCGCGCCTACTTCCTGCCCGACGAGTGGCCCGAGTTCGGCCAGTGCGTGCACAAGGTCGCCCGGGACGCCAGCAACCCGGAGCGGCTCTACGCGCAGAACCACCACGGCGTCTACCGCACCGACGACGGCGGCCGCAGCTGGACGTCGATCGCCGCCGGCCTGCCCAGCGACTTCGGCTTCCCGATGGTGGCCCACCCGTCCCGGCCCGGGGTGATCTGGACCTTCCCGCTCGTCGCCGACGCCCAGCGCTTCCCGGTGGACCACCGCTGCCGCGTCTACCGCTCCACCGACGGCGGTGACAAGTGGGAGCCGCTCACGGTGGGCCTGCCGGAGGGCGCGTTCTATCCGTCGGTGCTGCGCGACGCGATGTGCGCCGACGACGGCAACCCGGCCGGGGTCTACTTCGGCACCCGCTCGGGCGAGGTCTACGCCAGCCGCGACGAGGGCGACTCGTGGTCGCTGGCCGCCGCCCACCTGCCCGACGTGCTCTGCGTCCGGGCCACGGAGATCTGACGTGGTCACCGTCCTCGTGCCGGGCCCGCTGCGCGGTGAAGCGGGCGGCGCGAGCCGGCTGACCGTCACCGCCCGCGGCACTGTCCGCGCCATCCTGGACGAGCTGGCCGGGTCCTGGCCGCGGCTGGCCCGCCGGCTCCGCGACGAGCGGGGCGAGCTGCGCCGGTACGTCAACGTCTACGTCGACGGCGAGGACTGCCGGCACGTCGGCGGGCTGGACGCCCCGGTCAAGGACGGGGCCGAGGTGCAGGTCATCCCGTCCGTGGCTGGCGGCTGACGTTCCGTCCGACTCCTCGCCGCCGGCCGCACCAGAACCCGCCCGGCCGGCCATCACGACCAGCCCCGCTGGCTCCCGGTCGGGCAGCTCGTACTCCAGCAGGTAGGCGTGGCCGCCGTCCGGGCCGGCGATCCTGACATCCTGCGTCCCGTACGCCGGCGTGGCGTGACGGGCGCACCCGGGCCGACGGCCCGGGGTGGGAGCGCGGGCCGAAGCGGAATAGTTGACTCGTCAAACATGTTGTGCGCTTCGTCCGGGGGGCCGGGACGGTCCTTGGTAGTCACGCGAGGAGCTGGTCATGCAGTTCGGAATCTTCACGATCGGCGACGTCACGGTCGACCCGACCACCGGCAGGGCGCCGACCGAGCATGAGCGGATCAAGGCGATGGTGGCCATCGCGCTGAAGGCCGAGGAGGTCGGCCTCGACGTCTTCGCCACCGGGGAGCACCACAACCCGCCGTTCGTGCCGTCCTCGCCCACCACCATGCTCGGCCACATCGCGGCGCGTACCGAGCGGCTGCTGCTCTCCACCTCGACGACGCTGATCACCACCAACGACCCGGTGAAGATCGCCGAGGACTACGCGATGCTCCAGCACCTGGCCGACGGCCGGGTCGACCTGATGATGGGTCGCGGCAACACCGGCCCGGTCTACCCCTGGTTCGGCCAGGACATCCGCAACGGCATCCCGCTCGCGATCGAGAACTACGACCTGCTGCACCGGCTGTGGCGGGAGGACGTGGTGGACTGGCAGGGCCGGTTCCGTACCCCGTTGCAGGCGTTCACCTCGGCCCCGCGCCCGCTCGACGGCGTGCCGCCGTTCGTCTGGCACGGCTCGATCCGCAGCCCCGAGATCGCCGAGCAGGCCGCGTACTACGGCGACGGCTTCTTCGCCAACCACATCTTCTGGCCGAAGGAGCACACCCAGCGGATGGTGGGGCTCTACCGGCAGCGGTTCGCGCACTACGGCCACGGCTCGGCCGACCAGGCCATCGTCGGCCTCGGCGGGCAGGTCTTCATGCGGAAGAACTCCCAGGACGCGGTCCGCGAGTTCCGGCCGTACTTCGACAACGCCCCGGTGTACGGGCACGGGCCGTCGCTGGAGGAGTTCACCGCGCAGACCCCGCTCACCGTGGGCAGCCCCCAGCAGGTGATCGACCGGACCCTGGGCTTCCGGGACTACGTCGGCGACTACCAGCGCCAGCTCTTCCTGCTCGATCACGCGGGCCTGCCGCTGAAGACCGTGCTGGAGCAGCTCGACCTCCTCGGCGAGGAGGTCGTCCCGGTGCTGCGCCCGCGAGTTCGACCGGCTGCGTCCGGCGCACGTGCCGCAGGCGCCCACCCACGCCTCGCTCCGGGCCGCCCGGGACGCGGCCGGCGGCCAGGCCGGCGGGGACCCCACGGGACCTCGCCGGGGCGGAGGCCGGCCGATGAGCAGCCGGAGGCTCGCCGTCGTCTCCGCCGGTCTCAGTCAGCCGTCCTCGACCCGCCTGCTCGCCGACCAGCTCGCCGCGGCCACCCGCGACGAGCTGGTCCGCCGCGGCGCCGAGGTCGACGTCCGGACGTCGACCTGCGCGACCACGCACACGACGTGGTGAACAACCTGCTCACCGGCTTTCCCTCGGCGTCGCTGCGGACGGCCGTGGACGCGGTCACCGGCGCGGACGGGATCATCGCCGTCACGCCGATCTTCAGCGCGTCGTACAACGGGCTGTTCAAGTCCTTCTTCGACGTGCTCGACCCAGGGTCGCTGGTCGACCGACCGGTGCTGATCGCCGCCACCGGCGGTACGGCCCGGCACTCGCACACGCGGTCCGTCCGCTGTTCAGCTACCTTCGGGCGGTGGTGATGCCCACGGCGGTCTTCGCCGCCAGCGAGGACTGGTCCGGCGGCAACGCCGACGGCGCGTTGCGGGGCCGCATCCGACGTGCCGGCGCCGAGCTGGCCGACCAGGTCGAGCGGCGGCCGGCCGGTGCCGGGGGGGATCGACCCGTTCGCGCTCACCACCAACTTCGAGGAGCTGCTCGCCGGCCGCGACGGCAACTGACCCGGTCGCGACCACTCCTGGCCTACCCGACCGACTCCTCCCGTGGTCCGTACGGGTGGGCGACCAGCACCGGGCAGTGCGCGTGCTGGACCAGCGCCTGGCTGACCGAGCCGAGCAGCAGCCCCGCGAAGCCGCCCCGCCCGCGCGAGCCGACCACCAGCAGCGCGGCGTCCCCGCTTGCTTCGATCAGCGCCTGCTCGGGCTTCGCCGCCCGGATCGGGCGCTCCTCGATGACCAGGTCCGGGTGGTCGGCTCGGACGGCGGCGGCGCTCGCGGCGAGCAGCTCGACGGACTCGGCGTGGCCGGCCGCGCCGGACTCCTCGACGTCCTCCGGCACCGACCGGACGCCGTCGCCCGCGCGGACGTGGGCCAGCACCAGGGCGCTGCCGCGGCGTACCGCCTCGTCGGCGGCGTAGCCGACGGCCAACTGCGCCGACTCAGACCCGTCCACCCCGGCCAGCACCGGACCGTCGACCGGAATCGGCTGCTCGGGCGGGCGTACCACCAGCACCGGGCAGTGCGCGTGCCCGGCGACCTGGGTGCCGACCGAGCCCAGCAGCAGGCCGGTGAAGCCGCCCAGCCCCCGGGCTGCCGACCACCACCAGCTCCGCCCGCCGGGATTCCTCGACCAGGGTGCGCCCGGGCCGCCGGCCACCTGACGGACCTCCACGCGCAGGCCCGGCCAGCGTCCGGCGAGCTCGGTCGCCGCCTGCTCCAGCATCTTCTGCGCCTCCTCGGTGGGCGCCGGCACCCCCACGTCGTACGGGTTGAGCGGTACGCCGTAGCCGAGCGGGTGCAGGTAGCCGTGCACCAGGTGCAGCGGTCGGTGGCGTAGCACGGCCGCCCGCGCCGCGTGTTCGGCGGCGACCAGGCTGGGCGGGGATCCGTCGACGCCCACCACGACAGGTCGGTTCATCAGCTCTCCCGGAGGTCGATCTACTCATTGTCGGCGGGCCTGTCGCCACCACACGGCATTTGCCCCGACACCGCCGCGCCGACAGGGCCGGACGGGACGGTCCACCGGGCCAGAGGTCCCGAGCTGTCGGTGTCCGCGCGTATCCTCCGGCGGTGACCAGCGACGTGCGGCTGCGCCCGGTGCGCGACGGCGACCTGCCCGTGTTCTTCAGCCACGAGCAGGACCCGGAGGCCAACTGGGTGGCCGCCTTCGGCCCCGCCGACCCCGCCGACCGGAAGGCATTCGACGCCTTATGGCGTCGCATCCGCGCCGACCCGCGGGTCGTCTCCCGCACCGTGACCGTCGACGACGAGGTGGTCGGCCACGTGCTCGCCTTCCCCATCGGCGAGCGGACCGAGGTCAGCTACTGGATCGACCGACGGCGATGGGGGCGCGGGTACGCCACCGCCGCGCTGGCCGCGCTGCTGCGCGAGCTGCCGCAGCGGCCGGTGCACGCCCGGGCCGCCAAGGACAACCTCGCTTCGCTGGCCGTGCTGCGAAAGTGCGGCTTCGTCGTCCGCGGCGAGGACAAGGGGTACGCCAACGGCCGGGGCGCCGAGGTGGAGGAGTACCTGCTGGAGCTCCCCGCCGGCTGACCGGCGCCCGCCCCGCCGCTCCCGCCGCCCGGTCTGACCAGGGCGACCACTAGTCTCGCGGGGTGAACTGGCTGGATTTGATCGGCTGGATCGGGTCGGCGCTGCTGGTCTGGTCCCTGCTGCAGGCGCGCATCCTCCGGCTGCGCGCGCTCAACCTCGTCGGCTGCCTCGTCCTGATCGGCTACAACTACGCCATCCACGTGTGGCCGATGGTCGGGCTGAACGTCGTGCTCGCCGTGATCAACGTGTGGTACCTGCGCGGGATGCTGCGCACCCGGCACGACGAGCAGACGTACCAGGTGGTCGAGGTCGGGGTGGACGACCAGTTCCTGGCCCACACCCTGCGGGTGCACGCCGCCGACATCGCCCGGTTCAACCCCGGCTTCCGCTGGGACTCGCCCGCCGGCCGGCGCTCGGCGTTCCTGGTGGTGAAGGCCGACGAGGTGGTCGGGGTGGTGCTCTTGCACGCGGAGGCCGACGGGATCGCCCAGATCGACCTCGACTACGTCACCCAGCGGTTCCGCGACTTCACCCCGGGGGAGTTCGTCTACCGGCGCAGCAGCCTGTTCACCGACCGCGGTTTCCGCCGGGTGGTCAGCCCGCCCGAGATGCGGTCCCCGTACTACCACCGGCTCGGCTTCCGCCCGGAGGGCGACACGTACGTGCTGGACCTGCCGGCCGCCCCGCGCGCCTGACCCCGGAGGCGGCGGATCCAGATCGGCATCACCCTGGCCGGCTTCCTGGCCTCGGCGGCCGCGGCGCTGCTGCCGACTCGCTGCCGGTGGTCGACGCGCTGCGCCAGTTCAAGGCCGAGCGCCAGCACATCGCCCTGGTTGTGGACGAGCGCGGCGCGGTCGACGGGATCGTCACCCTGGAGGAGATCGTCGGGGAGATCTACGACGAGGCCGACCGGGACGTGTTGTCCGTGCGTACCGAGGCCGACGGCGGGCTGCTGCTGGTCAGGGCTCCCCGAACGGGAAGCCGGGCGCCGGTGGCACCAGCCGCACCTGGTCGACGGGGAGCTGCCGGCTGCTGCGGCTGAGCAACCGGGCGACCGCCCGGATGATCCACGGTCCGGACGGGTGCCGTTCGGGGCCGATCAGCCGTCCGATGGCCCGGCTGTACCAGTGCCGGGCCACGATCACGTCGGTCAGCCGCAGCCGCCCGGGCGGCAGACCGCCGCGCACCACCACGTCCACCACCCGCCCGAGCCGGCGCCCGTGCAGGTCGTACGCGGCCCGCCCGAGCAGCTCACCCGCTCGCACGGCCGGCCCCCGGAATCCGCTCGATCAGGTGCCGGCGCAGCCACTCCTCCATCGGAGCCGGAGGGAGATCGCCCGTCGCGGCGGTCAGCCGTACCGCGCTGTCGACCCGGTCGACCAGCGAGAACGGGATCCGCAGCGGCGGCACCGGCGGGTCGTCGACGAACCGGTCGGCCAGGCTGACGAGGAGCCGGCCGAGCCGCCCGCCGACCCGCTGCCCGAGCGCCCGCTCACCGGTGAGCAGCGTCTGCACGTACGGCACCCCGTCGGCGTCGACCGCGAACTCGACGTCGTCGACCTTGCCGACCAGCCGCCCGTCCCGGTCGACGATCTGCCGGTCGAGCAGCTGCTGGCTGAGCTGGATCCTCACCGGCCCATCCTGGTGACGATCGCCAGCGGGATCGCAGCGACCGACGCCGCGACGATGACCAGCAGGAACGCGGTGCCGAGCACATTCAGCCACGGCCCGTTGACCCGGTCGCCCAGGTACGTCCGGTCGTTCGCCACCACCAGGATCGGCAGGTACGTCAGCGGCAGCGCGACCGCGCTGACGATCAGCATGTACTCGGTCAGCCGCACCGGGTCGACCGTGGTCAGCAGCACCAGCACCCCGAGCAGCACGCTGACCAGCAGCACGCTGTGGAACCGGGCCGCCTCCCGGGGGCTGACCCGCTTGCCCCACTGCCAGCCGAAGTACTGCGCGGCCGCGTACGCCGCGGACAGCCCCGTCTCCAGCGCGGCGCCGAAGGTGACCGCGAAGAAGGCGACCACGGCCACCGCCAGCCCGACCGTGCCGAACGCGACCACCACCGGCTGCGCCACCTGCTGGAGGGTGTCCACCGAGGCGCCGGCGGGGTGGAGGACCACCGCCGAGGTGGCGATCAGCGACAGGGCGAGGAACCCGCCCACCGGGAAGCCGATCAGCACGCAGGACCGGGCGTGGGCCAGGTCGGCGGCGCTCCACCGCTCCTCGACCCCACCGGAGGAGAAGAAGAAGACCTCGTACGGGGCTCACCGTGGAGGCCGAACAGCGCAACCGCGATGAACCAGTAGGCGCCCCAGCCGTG
>JAEVHO010000217.1 GCA_016802835.1 Micromonospora sp. ATA32
CGCCGTCCGGGGCGACCACCACCCGCACCGGGCCGACAGCGCCGTCGGGCGCGGGCACCGCCGTCCGCTGCCAACTCCGTCCCTGGTCGCTGGAGACCGCGGCGTACGCCTGTCCGCCCTCGGCTCCGGCCGCCATCAGCAGCCCGCCGGCCTCGGCGACGGCGTTCACCATCGGCAGTCCGGGCTGGACCGCGAGCGGGCGCAGCCGCCGGCCGTCCCACCGGGTCACCTGCCCGTCGTTCCCGGTCACCTGGAACCGGCCGTCGGCACCCACCAGCACCGGCGGCGGCGCGACTCCCGGGAAGTGGGTGAAGGTGACGCCGCCGTCGGTCGAGGCGTACCAGCCGTACGGCTCGGCGTCGAGCACCAGCAGGCCCTTCGGGGCGTAGAGCTGCTGGCTCTCCGCGATCGGCCGGGGATGCCGCAGCCCCCGCCAGGAGCGGCCACCGTCCCGGGTGGAGAAGAGCAGCGCCGGGCATTCCCGACCGGGCGGCCGACCGTCGCAGGTGGCGAAGAGGGCGTACCCGTGGTCGGCGTCGACGAACTCGATGGTCGGCTGGTCGTACCGGCGCGGGACGGCGACCCGGACCTGGCGTACCTCGTCGGCGGGGGCGACCCCCGGCGGCGCCGGCGCGGTCGCGACCGGCCTGGGCGACGCGGACGCCCGGTCCGGCGGCTTCCGACGGATGTCGCCGATCGAGCAGGCTGCGACGGCCGGCACCAGCAGCAGCGCGACCGCCGGGAGTGAGCTGCGAGCGATCATGGCCCTCCTCGGTCAGGTAGCCTTGCCTGGGTGCGAGTACGTGTCGAACAGACTGCCCTACCGGGGATCGGCGTACGTCACGATCTGGTGACGGAATCCGGGCGCCGGCTCGGCGTGGTCTCCCATCGCAACGGCCGCCGCGACCTCGTCCTGTACGACCCGGACGATCCCGACGCCTGCCAGGCGGACATCCCGCTGACCGACGACGAGGCGGAGGCGCTGGCCGACATCCTCGGCGCGTCGCTGATGCTCGGCCAGCTTTCCGGGCTGCGGGAGCAGGCCGCCGGGCTGCTCACCGAGCAGATCGCCATTCCGGCCGGCTCGAAGTACGTCAACAAGCGGCTGGGCGACACCAGGGCACGTACCCGCACCGGCGCCTCCATCGTGGCGGTGCTGCGCGACGGCGAGGTCATCGTCTCGCCGGATCCCACCTTCCGCTTCGCGGCCGGTGACGTGGTGGTCGTGGTCGGCACCCGCCAGGGTCTCGACGGGGTGACCGCCATCCTCGCCGACAGCGACCCGGACGGCTGAGGCGGATGCACGAGACCAACACACTGCTCGTCGAGGTCGGCGCGCTGCTGCTGCTGCTCGGGCTCCTCGGCCGGCTCAGCCGCCGGTTCGGCGTCTCCCCCATCCCGCTCTACCTGCTCGCCGGCCTCGCGTTCGGCCACGGCGGCCTGCTGCCGCTGAACGCCAGCGAGGAGTTCTTCGCCGTCGGCGCCGAGATCGGCGTGATCCTGCTGCTGGTCATGCTCGGCCTGGAGTACTCGGCCAACGAACTGGTCGGCAACCTCCGCTCGGCCGCCCCGGCCGGCCTGATCGACGCGGTGCTCAACGCGCTGCCGGGCTTCGCGTTCGCGCTGCTGCTCGGCTGGGGCTGGGTGGCCGCCGTGGTGCTCGCCGGCATCACCTGGGTCTCCTCGTCCGGCGTGATCGCCAAGGTGCTCGGCGACCTGGGCCGGGTCGGTAACCGGGAGACCCCGGTGATCCTCTCCGTGCTGGTCATCGAGGACCTGGCGATGGCCCTCTACCTGCCGCTGGTCACCGCCCTGCTGGCCGGCGTCGGCCTGGTCAAGGGCGGCGTCGCGCTGGGCGTGGCGGTGCTGGCGGTGGTGATCGTCCTGGTGGTCGCCATCCGGTACGGCCACCTGATCTCCTCCGCGTTGTCGGCGAAGGACCCGGAGGCGCTGCTGCTCGGGGTGCTCGGCCTGACCCTGCTGGTCGCCGGCGCCGCGGCCAAGCTCCAGGTGTCGGCCGCGGTCGGCGCGTTCCTGGTCGGCATGGCGCTCTCCGGTCCGGTGGCGCACCACGCGACCCAGCTGCTGTCCCCGCTGCGGGACCTGTTCGCGGCGGTGTTCTTCGTGTTCTTCGGGCTGGTCACCGATCCGCTGGACATGCCGCCGGTGCTGCTGCCCGCGCTGGCGCTGGCCGTGGTCACCATGGGGACCAAGCTGCTCACCGGTTACCTGGCCGCCCGGCGCGCCGGCATCGCGGAGCCCGGCCGGTGGCGGGCCGGCTTCGCGCTGACCCCGCGCGGCGAGTTCTCCATCGTCATCGCCGGACTGGCGGTGGCGGCCGCCCAACCGGTGGAGCCCCAGCTGGCGGCGCTCGCCACGGCGTACGTGCTGATCACCGTGGTGACCGGGCCGATGCTGGCCCGGCTGCCGGACTTCGTCTGGTTCAAGCGCTGGCTGCGCCGGCGCGCCGCGGCTCGGCCACCCAAGCCGGTGCCGACGCTGGACTGATGTCCGTGGATACCCAGAGTCCGGGGTCGGCCGTACGGTCGGTCAGGCCGGTCCGTCGGTCGCCTAAATGCTCCCCGAGAGGGGCTTCCGCTGCCAACCGACGCCGCGCTACCGTGTCGCCCCAGCAGCCAGGGTCCGCGGGTGGTCGACGCCACCGCGGGCGAGAGCGGAAGGTTGGCCGGTGAGCGTGCAGGAGTCGACGTTCCACGGCTTCGCCAACCCCGTCGATCCGTCTCCGGCGGAGTTGCGGGCGTGGGCCTACCAGCCCGATTCGGTCCCGTTGGCGTCCATGCCCCCCGACTGGGACCTGCTGGTCTCCGGGGACCATCTGGTGCTGACGCTGTTCGACCTGGCCATGGACCCGTCCTGTCCAGCCCGACGGTTCGCCCTGCACTGCCTCTACATCTACGCCGCAGACGGCATCCGGACGAACTTCCGGGCCCACCCGAAGCGGCGCTTCCGCAAGCTGGTGGAGCAGGCCGAGCGGGCTGGTGACGAGCTGATGCGGAACTGGGCGCACAACAGCCGGGTGCTGTTGGCCCGGTCGGACCTCTTCGTCTACCGGGACTGGTGCGAGGGCGGCCTGGTCCGGGAGAACCGCCGGATCGGCTGAGCGCCCGGTCCCGCTGCGCCCCGCACCGCGATCTCCACCGCGCGACGCAGCTCGACCAGGAACCGCTCGGGATCTCCGGTGAGCAGCTCCTCGATCCCGTCCGACTCACCGGCCACGGTCATCATCGTGTTGGTCACGGCCCCGACCAGCGCGCCGACCAGGGCCGCCGCCTCGACCGCGTCCAGCCGGTCGGGGAAGGCCGCGTGCAGCCGACGAGCGAGGCGCTGCTGGGCGGAGAGCAGTCGTCGCAGCGCGACCCCCTGCACGGCGGGGACCGCGAAGATCATCCGCAGCCGGACCGGTGCGGCGCGTACGAACTCCCGACTGAAGTGCCCAGCCCGGTCGAAGACCGCGCTCATCGCCCGGACCAGGACGTCCGCCGGCTGCTCGTCCGGCCGTCGGCCGTCGATGACCTCGAACGCCAGCGCCAGCCGCTCCTCCGTGTCGGCGAAGAGGATCTCCTCCTTGCTCGGAAAGTAGCTGAAGAAGGTGCGGGTGGAGACGTCCGCACCGGCCGCGATGCCGGCGATGGTCGTCTCGTCGTACCCGCGCTCCTCGAACAGCTCCAGCGCGGCGGTGATCAGCGCCTGCCGGGTCCGCTCCTTCTTGCGCTCCCGCAATCCCTGCCCGGTCGTCATCCCGACAGGATAATGCACATGATGCTTTGTTTCATTCGCTGCAATTTTGTGCCGGCACTGGCGGGGCGGACCCCGCGCCGGCATCAACGCGTCCCGGCCCCCGGGCGCCACCACGCGAACGGCCGGACCCCCCGTGGGTCCCGGCCCGCACGTCGGCGGATCGTCAGCGTTCCGATCCACCCTGCTTCCGGCGCCTCGCCTCGTTCCGCCCCTGGTCGATGCCGTGGTCGACCTGATCGGCGAACCCACCGTTCTTGATCTTGTCGGTGAAACGGCCCTCGGTGACCCGGTCGAATCGCTCCCGGACGTTCTTGGCCACCTTCTCGAGCCGGTCCTCCGTCTGCTCGGCCACCTTCTTCGCCGATTCCGTCATGGCTCCCCCTGCCAATCGGAGTCCGGATTGATCGGGTTGGACCTGATTCAGAGATTAATGGAACCGCTCGACCCGCGCCGGGGATTCCGGTAACCGCGGATCGAGCCGGTGACGTGGTGGGCCGGTGGACGCTGGGCAGGCGGCGGTCGGGTCAGCGGTCGGGACCGCGCCGGGGACGCCAGACCACGAGCGCGGTCGAGGTGCGGTTGGTAGGGACGAGATCCCGGCCGGGGAAGCGGGCCAGCGACTCCAGCTCGGCGATCCGGCGGTACGCGGCGTCCAGCTCCGCCTCCAGCCGCGCCACCCGCTGCTGCGCCTGCTCCAGCAGGTGCTCCAGGCCGATGATCCGCTTGATCCCGGCCAGGTTGACCCCGTCATCCTGGCTGAGCCGCTGCACCTCGCGCAGCAGCACCACGTCCCGGACGCTGTAGCGTCGGCCGCCACCCGCCGCTCGGCCGGCCTGCACCAGGCCCAGCCGGTCGTACTGGCGCAGGGTCTGTGGATGCATCCCCGCCATCCGGGCCGCGACCGAGATCATCAACACCTTGGCCTCGTAGGCAGGGCCACCCGAACCGACGAACTCGTCCGACATCCCGCTCACCTCCGCACGCACTTCACCAGGCTCAACCGAACCGACGCACGCGTGCGTCGAGATGTTCCCGCGCGGCCGGCGGAGTCTGCTCGGCGAACGTCTCCAACGCCGCCCGCGCCTCGTCCGACACCCGCGCCGGCACCACCACGTCCAGTGTGACCAGCAGGTCGCCGGACTGCCCGTCGCGCCGGGTGACCCCCTTGCCCCGGGCCCGCAGGACCCGGCCGCTCGGCGTGCCGGCCGGCACCCGCAGGGTCACCGCACCGTCCAGGGTGGGCACTCGCAGATCGGTGCCAAGCACGGCCTCGGTGAAGGTGATCGGCACGGTCAGCGTCAGGTCGTCACCGGTACGCCCGAACAGCTCGTCCGGCCGGACCTTCACGTGCACGAACAGATCGCCGGCCGGCCCGCCGCGCTCGCCCGGCTCGCCCCGTCCGGCCAGCCGGATCCGCTGGCCGTCGGCCACCCCGGCGGGGAAGCGGACATTCAGCGTACGGGTCTTGGTGACCCCGCCGGTGCCATGGCACTCGGGGCACTTCTCCTCGACAACCGTGCCGACACCCTGACAGTTGCGGCACGGCTCGGAAAAGCTGAACGACCCCTGGTTGCGGGTGGTCACCCCGGCACCATGGCAGACCGGACAGGTCTGCGGCTGGGTGCCCGGCTTGGCCCCGTTGCCATGGCAGGTGTCGCAGACGCCGGGGGCGCGCAGCGTCAGCGGGATGGTCACGCCGCGTACCGCGTCGCCGAAGTCGAGCGCAACCTCGGTCTCCACGTCCCGACCCCGGGCCGGACCCGCCGGCCTACCCGGGCCGCCGGCGCCCCCGCCCGAGAAGATCGAGCTGAACAGGTCGGAGAAGCCGGCCCCGCCGAATCGGCGGTCACCCGCCCCGCCGGCCGCGCCACCGAAGAGGTCCGAGACGTCGAACGGCTGCCCGCCGGGCTGCCCCGCACCCCGCGCGCCGCGCCGGAACGCGCCCGAGCCGAAGAGCGAGCGCATCTCGTCGTACTCGCGGCGCCGCCCCGCGTCCGAGAGGACGTTGTACGCCTCGGAGACGGCCTTGAACCGTTCCTCGGCCTTCGGGTCGCCCGGGTTGTGGTCCGGGTGCGACTCCCGCGCCAGCTTCCGGTACGCCTTCTTGATGTCGTCCGAGGAGGCGGACTTCTCCACGCCCAGCACGGCGTAGAAGTCCTTCTCGATCCAGTCCTTGGAACTCACCGGTCCACCCCCTTCCGAGCGACGTGCTCTGGCCGTCCCGCCCGCCGGCGACCGGCGGGCGGGACGACGAGCTCACACATTGGCACTATTCCGGATCGGCCACCGCGACCAACGCGGGCCGCAGCAGCCGCTCGCCGAGCTGGTAACCCCGGCGCATCACCTGGACGCAGGTCGGCTCGGTGACGTCGGCCGACGTCTGGTGCGCCACCGCCTCGTGCCGGGTCGGGTCGAACGGGTCGCCCTGCTCGCCGAACGGGGCCAGCCCGAACTTGGCGAGCGCCGCCGTGAGCTGCTCGGCGACCGTGCCGAACGGGCCCACCAGGTCGCCGTGCTCCCGGGCCCGGTCCAGGTCGTCCAGGATCGGCAGCAGCGCGGCGAGCACCGCGCCGGTCGCCTGCTCCTGGACCACGCCCCGGTCCCGGTCCACCCGCTTGCGGTAGTTGGCGTACTCCGCCGACACCCGCTGCAGGTCCCTGGTCCGCTCGTCCAGCTCGGACCGGAGCGACTCCAGCTCGGCGCCGAGCGGCCCACCCGCCGCGCCGCCGTCGGCCGGCTGTGCCGGGGCGTCCACCACCGGCGGACCGGCCGGGGCCGGCCCGTCCACCGAGTCGGCCTCGACCTCGATCTCGTCGACCACGACCTCGGTCTCGTTGACCAGCCCCTCGGCCGGCAGGTCGGGCTCGGCGTCGGCGACCGCTGCCGGTTCCTCCGTCTTGCCGATCTTGCGGTTGTTACGGATGACGACCCGCGGCCCGTCGCCGGCGGCCTGTTCGGCGGGCGCGGAGCCACCCGGCGCCGACCCGGTGGAGCCCGGGTCGGCGGCTCGTGGCTTCTCCGTCATGCGGCTACCTCGATCCCTCTGCGGTGAGTACGTGTGCGGGGCGGAAGGTCACTTCTTGCCGTCCTCGTCCACGATCTCCGCGTCGACCACGTCGTCGGCACCGCCGCCGGCCTGCGGACCACCGGTCGCGCCGGCGCCCGGACCGGCCTCACCCGGCTGCTGGCCCTGCTCGGCCTGCTGCGCGTAGAGCAGCGAACCGGCCTGCTGGGAGACCTGCGCCAGCCGCTCGTGCGCCGACTTGATCTTCTCGATGTCCTGTCCGCCGAGCGCGCCGCGCAGCTCGCCGAGCGCCTCGTTGAGCTGCTCCCGGTTCTCGGCGGGGAGCTTGTCGCCGCTCTCGGCCAGGAACTTCTCGGTCTGCCACTGGAGCGCCTCGGCCACGTTGCGGGCCTCGGCCTCCTCGCGGCGACGCTTGTCGTCGTCGGCGTGCTCCTCGGCGTCCCGGCGCATCCGCTCGATGTCGTCCTTCGGCAGCGAGGAGCCGCCGGTGATCATCATCTTCTGTTCCTTGCCGGTGCCCAGGTCCTTGGCGTGCACGTTGACGATGCCGTTGGCGTCGATGTCGAAGGTGACCTCGATCTGCGGCACGCCACGCGGCGCCGGCGGGAGCCCGGTCAGCTCGAAGGTGCCGAGCTTCTTGTTGTAGGCCGCGATCTCCCGCTCGCCCTGGAACACCTGGATCAGCACCGACGGCTGGTTGTCGTCCGCCGTGGTGAAGACCTCGGAGCGCTTGGTCGGGATGGTGGTGTTGCGCTCGATCAGCTTGGTGAAGATGCCGCCCTTGGTCTCGATGCCCAGGCTCAGCGGGGTCACGTCGAGCAGCAGGACGTCCTTGACCTCACCCTTGAGCACGCCGGCCTGCAGGGCGGCGCCGACGGCGACGACCTCGTCCGGATTGACGCCCTTGTTCGGGTCCCGGCCGGTGAGCTGCTTGACCAGGTCGGTGACGGCCGGCATCCGGGTCGAGCCGCCGACCAGGATCACGTGGTCGACGTCGGAGACCTTGATCCCGGCGTCCTTCACGGCCTGCTCGAACGGGCCCTTGCAGCGGTCCAGCAGGTCCTGCGTCATCCGCTGGAACTCCGCGCGGCTCAGCGTCACGTCCAAGTGCAGCGGCCCCGCGGAACCGGCGGTGATGTACGGCAGGTTGATGTTGGTGGTGGTGGCGGCCGAGAGCTCGATCTTCGCCTTCTCGGCGGCCTCCCGCAGCCGCTGCAGCGCCATCTTGTCCTGGGCCAGGTCGATGCCGTGCTCGCCCCGGAAGGTCTTCACCAGGTGGTCGATGATCCGCTGGTCCCAGTCGTCGCCACCGAGGTGGTTGTCACCGCTGGTCGACTTGACCTCGATGACGCCCTCGGCCAGCTCGAGCAGCGACACGTCGAAGGTGCCGCCGCCGAGGTCGAAGACCAGGACCGTCTGCTCCTTGGAGCCCTTGTCCAGCCCGTACGCCAGGGCGGCCGCGGTCGGCTCGTTGACGATCCGCAGCACGTTGAAGCCGGCGATCTCACCGGCCTCCTTGGTGGCCTGGCGCTGGCTGTCGTTGAAGTACGCGGGGACGGTGATCACCGCATCGCTGATCTGCTCGCCCAGGTACGCCTCGGCGTCCCGCTTGAGCTTCATCAGCGTCCGGGCCGAGATCTCCTGCGGGGTGTACTTCTTGCCGTCGATGTCGACGGACCAGTTCGTGCCGACCTCCCGCTTGACCGACCGGATGGTTCGGTCCGGGTTGGTCACCGCCTGGCGCTTGGCGACCTCACCGACGAGCACCTCGCCGTTACGGGCGAACGCGACGATCGACGGGGTCGTCCGCGAGCCCTCAGCGTTGGCGATGACGGTGGGCTCACCGCCCTCCAGAACGCTGACGCAGGAGTTCGTCGTGCCGAGGTCGATACCGACCGCACGTGCCATCTTCGCTTCCTCGCTTCGTTACGTTGAGCAGGTGACGGGCACCGCCCGCAGCGCACCCACCACAACTTGAGTGAACTTGACTCAATAGTGCCACGACTCTGGAAATCGTCAAGTTGAGGTTGAGCCGACCCGACGCAACCTCACTGTTACTACTCTCCGGTTGTCTTCCCTTGCGTCGGTCGGGCACGCTTTAGCGGTGACGACGCATGGCGATCCCGCCACCACACCCGGCGCGCCCGCCGTCGCAGCCCGCACCGGACCGCCGGACGCCGGGGAGGATCCGCCCGGC
>JAEVHO010000218.1 GCA_016802835.1 Micromonospora sp. ATA32
CACGCTCGGCGGCATCCTGCGAGGCCCGGCATGAACACGCGGACGAAGCGGACCCTGCGGACACTGGTGTGTGCCCTCACCGTGCTGGTGCTGCCCGCCATCCTCAACGACCCCACGCTCGGCGGCATCCTGCGAGGCCCGGCATGAACACGCGGACGAAGCGGACCCTGCGGACACTGGTGTGTGCCCTCACCGTGCTGGTGCTGCCCGCCGGCTGCGGCCTGCCGGCGCTGTCGGACCTGCCGTTGCCCGGCGGTGCCCCGTCGGGCGGGGGGATACACCCTGACGGCGGAATTCAGCGACGTGCTCGACCTGGTGCCGCAGGCCGCCGTGAAGGTCGATGACGTAACCGTGGGCA
Source organism: Micromonospora sp. ATA32 (assembly GCA_016802835.1). GTDB lineage: Bacteria > Actinomycetota > Actinomycetes > Mycobacteriales > Micromonosporaceae > Micromonospora. The sequence goes on from JAEVHO010000218.1 coordinate 359, forward strand.
GCGTCGAGAAGATCTCCCTGTCCGGCTGGACCGCCCGGGTCCGGCTGCGCATCGACCGCAAGGTGCGGCTGCCCGCCAACGCCACCGCCGCCGTGCGGCAGAGCAGCCTGCTGGGTGAGAAGTACGTGACCGTGGCGGCACCGGCGAACGAGGCCGCGCGCGGCCAGCTCAACGACGGCGACGTCATCCCGCTGGCCCGCACGAAGCGGGGCGCCGAGGTGGAGGAGGTGCTGGCCGCCCTCGGGATGCTGCTCAACGGCGGCGGCCTGGCCCAGCTCAAGACGATCAACCAGGAACTCGGCGCGGCACTAGACGGCCGGGAGCCCGCGGTGCGCGACGCCCTGCACCAGCTCGACGCCTTCATCGGCGGGCTCGAACGGCAGAAGCTCGACCTCGTCCGCGCCGTCGAGGCGCTCGACCGGTTGACCGGCCGGCTCGCCCGGCAGCGGCAGGTGGTCGGCGACGCCGTCGACTCGCTCGCCCCGGGTCTGACCGTGCTGGCCCAGCAGCGCGCCCAGCTGACCACCGCGTTGACGTCCCTGGGCGAGTTGGGCAAGGTCGGGACCCGGGTCGTCAACCGCAGCCGCGACGACACGCTGGCCAGCGTACGGGCCCTGCAACCCATCCTGGAGCAACTCGTACGCGCCGGCGACGACCTGCCGAAGTCGCTGGAGTTCATGCTGTCGTACCCGTTTCCGCCGAACGTCACCGGCGCGATCGTCGGCGACTTCGTGAACCTCGCCGTCACCGTCGACCTGGATTCGGCCTCCATCCTGGCCAACCTGGTCGCCGCGGCACCCGCGCCGGTCCGGTCGGCCGCGCCCACCCCGCCCGGATCGTCGTCCACCGGCGGGGCCCGTCCCGGTGGCCTCCCCGGCGTGCCTCCCGTCTCCGGCATCCCTCCCATCGCCGGCCTACCGCTGACGAAGTGCCTGCCGGACCCGAAGAACTTCCCGGCGACCTGGACACCGCCCACGGAATGCCTGCTGCCACCCGGCTGTGTCCTGCTGAAGCCCGGCTCGCCGATTCCGGTGGGCGGACTGATCCTGCCCAAGGGGATCGTGCCGCTCGGCACGGCCTTCCCCGAGGGGACCAAGCTGCCGACCGGAACGATCCTGTCGCCCCAGTGCGTCCTCCCGCTGACCGGCGCGGTGATCGGACAGATCGGCGGCCTGCCGGACATTCTGGGCGGAGGAGTCACACCATGATCGGACGTACCGCCAAGCTGCAGGTGATCGCGTTCCTGGTGGTCAGCCTGCTCGGCATCAGCTATGTCGGGGTCCGCTACGTCGGACTCGCCGACCGCAGCTACCTGGTCCACCTGGACCTCGCGCGGGCCGGCGGGATCTTCCCGAACGCCCCCGTCACCTACCGCGGCGTACCCGTCGGACGCGTCGCCGCAGTCACCCTGCGCGGCGACGGGGTCCGCGCCGAGCTCCGACTCAAGCGTGACGTGCGGGTGCCGAGTGACCTGCGGGCCGTGGTGGCCCAGCGTTCGGCCGTCGGGGAGCAGTACGTGGACCTGCGTCCCGATGCTGACAGCGGCCCCTACCTCGCCGACGGCGCCGTGATTCCGGCCGCCCGCAGCGGCGTGCCGCTGGCGCCGGAGACGCTGCTGACCAATCTCCACGCCCTGGTCGGCTCGATCGATCCCGACGACGTGAACGTGCTGATCACCGAACTCGGCGCCGCTTTCGAGGGCAACGAGCGGGCCCTGGCCCAGATCCTCGACGCCGGTGACGCGCTGCTCACCGAAGCCGACGGCAGGTTGCCCGAGACGCTGGCGCTGATCCACGACGGCCGTACCGTGCTCACCACCCAGGCCGAGTCTGCCGACGCGCTGCGCCGGTGGGCGTCCGGACTGGCCCAACTGGCCGCGACCCTCCGGGCGGCCGATCCCGACCTGCGCCGGCTGATCGCCGCCGGCCCACCGGCCGGGACCGAACTGGTCGCGCTGCTGCGGGGGCTGGAACCGGAGATCGGCACCCTGCTCGGCAACCTGGTCACCGTCAACGGCATCGCCGCGCGGCGCCTGCCGGGCATCGAGCAGCTGCTGGTGGTGTACCCGATCGCCGTCGCGGGAGGCTTCACCGTCACCCCCGGCGACGGGACCGCCCACCTCGGCCTGGTCGTCAACGTGGACAACCCACCGTCCTGCGTCTATCAGGGCGGCGGTACGAAATGCAGCGCGAAGGATCGCGCCCGCGGCTCGCCGTACGCGGCGCGGACAACGCGCCGGGACCGTCCGGCCGGGAGCCTGCCCCGCCCGCCGACAGCGGACAGCCCGACCCGTCGCCAACGCCCGGGTACGACCCGGCGAGCGGGCTGGTGCTCGGCTCCGACGGCCGGCCACTGCAGTTCGGCGGGACCGGTGGCCAGTATCGGATGGCGGGTGACCAGTCGTGGAAGCAGCTGCTGCTGGCGGGGGTGACCCCGTGACCGGCGGACCGGAAGAGGTGCCGATGACGACCAATGACCAACGCCCCTTCAAGATCATAAAAGGGGCGAAGCCCGCCACGCCCGGCAGGACCACGAAGCGACGCGTCATCAACCGCTCTGTCCCACGACCGGCGGAACCGATCGAGGAGCTGCTGGAACGGCTCGACCAGGAACCGGTCCAGGAAGTCGGCGAGGCGACCGCGGACGACGGCACCGTGACCACCGACCCGGAGGCGACCGCGGACGACGAGGTCGCGACCACCGCCCGCGATGCGGCGGGCGGCGACGGCGAGCCCGAGCCGGACGGAGGCGGCGAGCCCGCGACGGCCACCGCTCCGGCCCGATCCCGGAAACGCCGCCCGCTGCTGGTCGGCGTGCTCGTCGCCGTACTCGCCGCGGCCCTCGCGGCGGCTGCCGTGTCCAGCCACCGCTGGTACGTCGACCGGGCGACGGACCAGGCCCGCCAGGCCGCGGTCGCCGCCGCCCGGCAGACCACCGTCAACTTCGTCTCGGTCAGCGCCGCCAGCGTCGACCGGGACCTGCAACGGATCTCCGCCGGGGCGACGGGCGAGTTCAAGGAGCAGTTCACCCGCGGCCAGTCCCAGGTCCGCCAGGCCGTGGTGGAGAACAAGGTCGAGTCACACGGTTCGGTGCTGCGCGCCGGACTGGTTTCCGGCGACCGCCGGTCGGCCGTGGTGCTGGTGGCCGTCGACGCCACCGTGAAGAACGTGAAGGCACCCGAGGGACGGCCGTCGCACTACCGGATCCAGGTCGACATGGTCCGCGACAAGGACACCGGCGAATGGCTCGTGTCCCGGCTGCAGTTCGTCGGATGACAACCGCCCTTCCGGTACCCGCTCCACCACCCAACGGAGGAGGACAGATGCGTTCCCTGGCCGAGGCGGCGCGGCGGCTGCGTGCCCCGCGCCTGAGTCGACTGCCCAGGCGGATCCCGGTGATCCCGGCCCTGATCACCGCGATCGTGCTCGCGGCTGCCGTCGCCGGCGCCGGTTGGTACGCCGGGCACCGGCACCTGCAGCGTGACACCGCCGTGCGTCAGTCGCTGGCCGCGGTCCCCGCGGCGGCGAAGGCGATCTTCTCCTACGACTACCGCACCTACGACGACAGCGTCGCGAACGGCCGGACCTTCGCCACCGGCGCGTTCGCCGAGGAGTACGCGCAGACGACGGCGACGCTCAAGGAGACCGCCGCCAAGCAGCAGGCGGTGGTGCTGGCGGAGGTCTCCTCGACGGGGGTGGTGAGCGCCACCGCGGACCGGGTGGAACTCCTGGTGTATCTCAACCAGTACCGCCGCAACGTCAGCACGGCCGGGGAGAAGGTCGACCAGAACCGGGTGGTGCTCACCATGGTCCTGGTCGACGGTGACTGGAAGGTCGCCCAGGCGGTAGCGATCTGACGCTCGGGCGGTGCCAGCACGGACGGCCGGTCACATCCGCTCGGGGGTGCGGATGCCGAGCAGGTGCAGCCCCTGCCGCAGCGCCCGGCCGGTCAGGTCGCAGAGCACCAACCGGCTCTCCCGCACCGCCTGCTCGGCGCGCAGCACCGGGCACCGCTCGTAGAAGCCGCTGAACGCGGTCCCGACCCGGTACAGGTAGCCGGCCAGCCGGTGGAACTCCAGGGTCCGCTCGACCTCGGCGACGACCGCGGCGAAGCCGATCAGCTCGAACGCCAGCGCCCGCTCCGCGGGCTCGGCGAGCCGGATGGCCGCGTCCGGCGGGACCACCCCGTCGGCGCGCCGGAGGACGGACCGGATCCGGGAGTACGCGTACTGCAGGTAGGGAGCGGTGTTGCCGTCCAGCGACAGCATCCGCTCCCAGTCGAGGACGTGGTCCCGGTTCCGGTCGCTGGACAGGTCGGCGTACTTCAACGCGCCGATACCGACCGCGCGGCCGATCTCGGTCGCCTCCGCCTCGTTCAGCGCCGGGTTCTTCCGCCGGGCCAGCTCGGTGGCGCGGACGACCGCCTCGTCGAGCAGCCCGACCAGCTTCACCGACCCGCCGCTCCGGCTGCGCAGCATCCTCCCGTCGGGCTGAGGATCGAGCCGAACCCGACATGTTCGGCCCGCACCGGTGGCCGCAGCCAGCCGGCCAGCCCGGCGACCGCGAAGACCATCTCGAAGTGCCGCCGCTGCGGCAGGCCGACGACGTAGAGCAGCCGGGTCGCGCCGAGTTCTCCGGCCCGGTGCCGGACCGCGGCGAGGTCGGTGGCCGGGTAGCCGTAGCCGCCGTCGGACTTGCGCACGATGAGTGGCAGCGGCTCCCCGTCCCGGCCGGTGACCCCCGGCGGGAAGACGCAGGCGGCGCCGTCGCTGCGCCGTACCAGCCCGAGCTGGTCCAACTCGTCCATGGTCGGCCCGAGCAGGTCGTTGTACCGGCTCTCGCCCTGGAAGTCCCGCCCGGTGAGGGTCACGTCGAGCAGGTCGTACACCGCCAGGAAGTACCGCTCGGACTGCGCGACCAGCAGCCGCCACAGCCGCAGGGTCCGCTCGTCGCCGCCCTGCAACGCGACGACCCGGAGGCGGGCCCGCTCGCGGAACGCCTCGTCGGCGTCGAACTTCACCCGGGCCGCCTTGTAGAAGGAGTCCAGGTCGCCGACGGACAGGTTCGCCGCCGCCTCCGCCTCCCCGAGGTCGAGCAGGTGCTCGATCAGCATGCCGAACGAGGTACCCCAGTCGCCCAGGTGGTTGGCCCGGACCACCCGGTGCCCGAGCCAGTCCAGCAGCCGCGCCGCCGCGTCGCCGATGACGGTGGACCGCAGGTGCCCGACGTGCATCTCCTTGGCGACGTTCGGCGCCGAGTAGTCGACCACCACGGTCTCCGGGTCGGCGCTGCGCGGCACGCCGAGCCGCGGGTCGGCGGCCAGGGCGGAGACCAGCGCGCCGAGGGTCTTGTCGGCCACGGTCAGGTTGATGAAGCCCGGCCCGGAGACCTCGGCCGACGAGCAGAGGTCGTCGACCGCCACCCGGTCCAGCACCGCCGCGGCGATCTCCCGCGGCGATCGGCCGAGCCGCCGGGCCAGGGCCAGGGCCGCGTCGCACTGGAAGTCCGCGCGCTGCGAGCGCCGCACGGCCGGGTCGACCGGACCACCGGCCACCGTCGCGAACGCTGGTGCCAGCCGGTCGGCCAGCAGCTTTTCCAGATCCATGGGTACGCCGATCTCGCTCGGACCCGCGGGTCACGCGGATCTCCGGAAGGGAATTCCGGACGGACCGAGAGAGCGGTCGACTCCGACCGGCGGCTCGATCCGCCGGTCGCAGAGGTGAGGTGGGGTCAGCTCAGGCGGTCGACGGTGGCTCGCGCACGAGCCGAGGATCGCCGGCGTCGCAGCGCGCCGACCGCCCACGACGTGGGGGTGGCGGCGCAGATGCCGGAGCTGGTCACGACGGGGACCCTAGCGGCCGCCGGGAAGCGCGCGACGCGTTTTCCGGCCGGCCCACCCGTACCGTCGGTTCAGGCTGGCGTGGCAGCAGCCCTGCGGGACCGTTCGGCCCGGCGCCGGACCTGGTTGTACGCGCTGGTCAGCCCCATCGCCCGGCGGACCTCGACCAGGGTCGCCCGGACCCGCTCCCGGGTCCGCTCGGTGCCGTCGACGATGAGCCGGTCGACCAACCCGCGGTCGGCCTCGATCCGGGCCCGCCGCTCCCGGATCGGGTCGAGGAAACGGTTGAGGGCCACCGCCAGCTCCTCCTTGACCTCGACGTCGCCGATCCGGCCCGCCCGGTACCGCTGCTTGAGCTCGTCGACCCGGGCCCGGTCCGGATTGAACACGTCGTGGTACGCGAAGACCGGGTTCCCCTCGACGGTGCCGGGTACGTCGGCCCGGACCCGGTTCGGGTCGGTGTACATCCCCCGCACCTTGCGACGCACCGTGGCCGCGTCGTCGGAGAGCGCGATGGCGTTTCCCCGGCTCTTGCTCATCTTTCCCTGGCCGTCGGTGCCGACCAGGGTCGGCGTCTCGGCGGTGATCATCTCGGGTACCGGGAAGACCTTACCGTAGAGGTGGTTGAACCGGCGGGCGATCTCCCGGGTCACCTCGACGTGCGCCGCATTGTCCCTACCCACCGGGACGACCTGCCCCTTGACGCAGAGGATGTCCGCGGACTGCAGGACCGGGTAGCCGAGCAAGCCGTACGGGATCTCCTCCTTGCCGGCGTCCCGGGCCATCTCCTTGATCGACGGGACGCGCTCCAGCCTGGGCACGGTCACCAGGTTCTGCAGGAGCGTGTTGAGGTCGCCGACCTCGGGGATGGCCGACTGCAGATAGAAGGTGGCCCGGGCCGGGTCGACGCCGGCGGCGAGGATGTCGGTCACCATCTCGCGGGCGTTGCCGGCGACCCGCTCGATGTCCTCCCGGCTGTTCCGGGTAGTGAGCATGTGCAGGTCGGCGATGATGAAGTAGCTCTCGTGGTGCCGGTGCAGCCGCACCCGGTTGGCGATGCTGCCGACGTAGTGACCGAGGTGGAGCCGCCCGGTCGGGCGGTCCCCGGTGAGCATCCGTGCTGCGGACATGGTGGTACGCCTTTCGTGCCGAGGAAGCGGTGGGGACGCGCGGACGCGCGCTGACGCGGGGCACTGTCGACCCCGGATCAGAGGAACTGGCTCGTCAGAGAGCCGGTCGCCATCGCGCGCCGGCGCGGAACCGCAGCCCGCCGGCACGGAGTACGTCCAGGATGCGCTCGCGGCCGTAGCCGGAGCTGGTCAATGCGGGCGACGCGACACCCACCGGGAGGTCGTCGAGCGGATCGACGGCCCCCGGACTCAGCGTGCTCGACCGGACCACGTGTCCACGGTAACGGGCTCGACCGGCTCCCCGGGCGCCGCCTGGCGGCTGAGGTTGCTCTGCCGGTGTCGCTCGGCTGCATCCTCCGGCACCACCGTCACGATCAAGTCCGCGTACGTCGGCACGTTCAGCCGTACTTAGGTCTACCTGGACCCGGAGTCGGTCTCTCTCGCCGTCGACGACGGCACCCGGCTGTACGCGGCCGGCCCGGCTCGGGGCTTCCTGCTTGCCGGCTGCGCGATCTGAGGAGGCTTCATGGCGGACGCCACCGGCACGATCCACGACCACGACCGGGCGAACCCGGCGGTCGGTGGCATCGTCACCTGCTTCTGAGGCGCCCCCGCCACGTCGACCGTCAGCTGGAGGAGCGCCGGCCGCAGTGGCGACGCCGGTTCGCCGGGGCGACCGCGGGGGAAACGGGGCCGTGCCGCTGGCATACTGGCCAGCCATGGTGCTGTCACGCGGTTGGGCCCTCTTCCTTGTCGCAGTCGGGGTGTGGACCTGGGTCATCTGGCCGAGATTCGCCGTCGCGATCTGGAACGACCCCCGTGCCTGGGCGACCGGAACGGTCGGCGAGGGCGCCGCCACCACCTTCCTCTGGGTGCACGCCCTGCTCATCGCGGCGTCGCTCGCCATCGGCACCACCGTCGGCGCCCTCGGCGTACGGGCCTGGCTGGCGGCCCGCCGGCGCGGCGACCATCCGGCGAGCTGACCGCGCCCCGGCTATTCGATCTGCCTCCACGCCGGGCGATGGCGCTGATCTGGGGCGACAGCGGACGCCGCACCATGTGACGCGGGACTCTCCCCGTGGATTTGACGATCAAACCACCGGACGCGTAACTTTCTCTCTGCCAGCGCGGAACGGACGAAACAGGGCGAAAAACCTGGAGGCCGGAGCGCAGGGAATGGCACCGGGTGCTGCGGGGTTATGCCCCTGCAGGACTTGGACCGGGCGGTGCCCCGGATTCGCCGCGAGGCGGATTTGGCGAGGCGGAGCCGACCGGGTAAGGTTACGGATCGGGCAGAGAACCGGGCGAGCGTGCGGGAGACCGCAGCGGCCGGACTGCCAAATCCGACGATCAGACGCGGTGGTTCGCTGCTGCATGGCCGTCGGCCCGCGATACCCGTACGAAGCACGACAGACCGCGACACACGGTTTGACACGGCGGAGACGGTGCGGTAACGTAGTAAGAGTGCCCGGCGCGAGAGCGGACGGGGATGTGGATGGAAATGCCCCGAGGGGTTGGCCTGCTGAGCGGGTTGGCTGGTTCGGTGTGTGGTTGTTCTTTGAGAACTCAACAGGGTGCTTGATAAGCCAGTGCCAATTATGATTTATACCCGGGCTGGCTGGGTCTGCCTTTTTGGTGGGT
>JAEVHO010000219.1 GCA_016802835.1 Micromonospora sp. ATA32
TCCGGCGGGACCCTGCCGCACCGTCGCTAAGGCATCCTAGGACACTTGGCTGAAGGGGTGCCGGTGGATGGGAACGGAGGGTCGATCAGGAGTGCTGGAAGACCGGCGCGGGGACCTCGGCCAGCCCCGCCTTCACCGCGTCGCGGCACCGGGCACGTTAGAGATCGGCCGCGCTTCCCCGCCTCGGCGGGAGGCGGTCCAGCAGCGCCAGGGCCGCCCGGACCGGCGCCCGGGTCAGGGTCTGCTCGAAGCTCGCCCGGCCCTGGCAGAACCGGACGAACATCCGCCACCCGGGCGGGGTGGCCAGCAGGGCGTGGAAGACGTCCGGCCGGCGTTCGAAGATCTCCAGCAACCGGTGCCCGGCCCGCATCGACGGCAGCAACTGCTCGGCCACGCCCGCTCGTAGCCGTCGAGGTCACCGTCGGCGACCGCCGCGCCGGCCAGCGCCCCTGACCGCAGCGCGTAGCTGATCCCCTCCCGGCTCCAGGGTTCCAGCAGTCCCGCGGCGTCACCGACGACCAGCACCCGGCCGCGGCGCACCGGCGAATCCTCGGTGCGGCAGCGGGTCAGGTGTCCCGAGTCGTGCTCCGGCGGCATGTCGGACAGGCCCAGCCGCGCGACGAAGCTTCGCAGGTACCCGCGGGTCCGCTCCCCCTCGCCGCGACCGGCGATCACGCCGACCGTCAACCGCTCACCCTTGGGAAAGACCCACGCGTACGACCCGGGGATCGCGCCCCAGTCCAGCAGCAGCCGTCCGCGCCAGCGCTCCTGCTCCGCCGCCGGAACCGGCAGTTCCAGCTCGAGCCCGAGGTCGACCTGCCGGTGGCGCACGCCGACGTGTCGGGAGCTGATCCCGGAGGAGCCGTCCGCGCCGATGACCGTGCGGGCCTGCAGCGTCTAACCGTCGGCCAGCCGCACGCGTACGCCGTCAGGGTCCTGGTCGATGGCGCGGACCGCGACCCGCTCGCGCACCTCGGCCCCGGCGCTGACGGCGGCCTGGCGCAGCCGGTCGTCGAACTCCTCCCGGCGGACCATGGCGACCAGCGGCCCGGCGGGGTGCCGCCGGGTGAAGCCGCGTCGCCCGTTCCGGGTGAACGTGACCTGGTCGACCCGGTCGTGGACGGGCACCTCGATGCGGCCCGCGACCGCGGCCAGGGAGGTGCCGATCAGACCGCCCCCACAGGTCTTGTACCGGGGGTGCGCGGCGCGCTCGACCACCAGCGTGCGCAGGCCCGCGCGGGCCGCGACGTGGGCGGCGGACAGTCCGGCGGGGCCGCACCGACGACAACGAGATCCCAGACGATCACCGGTGCAGCCTAGGCCACCGGTCGCCGCCCGGCCGGGTGGCGCAGCCGGCCCGGTACGCCCGATCGGGTGGGCATCATCGGTCACCGGCCGGGTAACCGGCCCACCGCAGACCGCCCGGTGGCGGGCGGGCCAGGCGAAGGAGGAAGCCATGCAGCAGGTGCAACTGTCGGACGTCGAGGAACGGGTGTACCAGGCGGTGGGCGCCCTGGAGGCTCGCGGACAGGTGCCCTACCCGGATCTGATCGCCGAGGAGTCCGGTTTGCCCCAGGAGCAGATCCACGCCCCACTGCACCTGCTCACCGAGAAGAACCTGCTGCACCGGGAGGACTCCCCGATGGCCGGGCTGGACTTCGGCCCCCGGTGGTGCGCCCGCCAGATGGCGTGACGGGTCACCTCCCGGTTTTCGCCCGGTGTGCCCGGGTAGCGGTCAAGGATGCGTGATCGACGGTCCAAGGGGCGCACGATGAACGCGGCGGCGTCGCCGGACTCGGCCCCGCCGGATGATCCGGCCGCCAACCGGCGACGCTGGCAGGCGCTCGGCGTCGGCCTGGTCGCGGCGTTCATGACCCTGCTGGACGTCAGCATCGTCAACGTCGCGCTGCCGTCGATCGAGAGGTCCCTCAGTGCCACCCCGAGCGACCTGCAGTGGGTGCTCTCCGGGTACGCGCTGACCTTCGGGCTGGCCCTGGTGCCCGCCCGGTGACGACCAGCCGATCACCCGGACGGTGACCTGGCGCAATCCGGGCGCCACGGCGCTCACCCTCGACCTGACCGCCGAGGTCACCGGCCCGAACGGTGCGCCGGCCCCGGCCGGCATGTTCCGGCTCGGCACGTCGCGGCTGGTCGTACCGGCCGGAGGACAGGCCCAGGCCACGGTGACCGCGGACACCCGGGTCGCGCCCGGACGGGTACTACACCGGCCGGCTGGTCGCCCGCTCCGGCGCGGCCGTGGCGGTCACCCCGCTGGCGGTGCACCGCGAGGTGGAGAGCTACGACCTGACCATCACGCACCTGGACCGGGCCGGCAAGACGACGGGGAACTACTCCACCACCCTGGTCGGCCTGCAGACCTTCACCTTCCAGGACCCCTACGACGCCGACGGGGTGGCCCAGGTCCGGCTGCCGAAGGGTCGGTACGGCCTGAACAGCTACGTCTTCGAGCTCGGGGAGGCCGGCGGCGTGTCGGCGCTCGCCCAGCCGGAGCTGGTGGTCGACCGGAACAAGCGGATCACCGTGGACGCCCGGAAGGCCAGGCCGGTGGTGACCACCGTGCCGCAGCGGTCGGCCACCCCGCTGCTGGTCGACATCGGAGCGAACTTCTTCGGCGTCGACGCGTCCTACTCTCTCGGCCTGTGGAGCTTCGACTTCGCCGGCCTGAGCAGCGGGCAGCTCGGCCGGTCGGTGTCGGCGCAGCAGTTCGTCGGCACGGTGAGCAGCCAGTGGGCCGACGGTCAGGCGCCCAGCAGCCCCTACCTCTACGCGCTGAGTGAGGGCTTTCCCGGCCGGATGCCGACCGGTTTCGTGCGGCACTACCGCAGCACTGACCTGGCCACCGTCGTCCACCGGTTCCGGGGCGGCTACCCGGGCATGTCCGCCGAACGGGCGGTATTCCCGGAGCTGGAGTGGAACACCGGCGGCTCGGCGGTCATCCTGCCCACCGCGGTGCCCGGGCAGCGGGTCGAGCACTACAACACCGGCCACGTGCGGTGGGGCTCAGAGCTGGACTTCGGGGTGCGCGGCGAGGACGGCTGGCTGGAGCCGAAGGCGGTGCTGATCTCGACGCCGACCGCGTACCGCGACGGTCGGACGGTGACCGAGACGTGGAACTCGGCGCCGTACGGGCCGTCGTTCCCGACGCCGCGCTGGCCGGAGCAGAGCATCACCCGTACGGTTGACACGATCTTCCTCGACGTGCCGGTGCACAGCGACGCGGACGGGCACCCGGGCGGCTCGCTCAACGACACCGCCCGGACCGCGCTCTATCGCAACGGCACCCTGGTCGGCGAGAGCGAGTACGCCGGTTTCGGGCAGTTCACCGTGCCGGGGGGTGCGGCGAACTACCGGTTGGAGACGTCCGCCACCCGGGGCTTCACCGACCTCAGCACGGAGGTCACCACGGCCTGGACTTTCCGGTCCCGGCATGTCGCCGACGACGACCCGGTCCGGCTGCCGGCCATGGCGGTGCGCTTCGCGCCGGCCCTGCGGCTGGACAACAGCGCACCGGCGGGCCGGGCCTTCGTCATCCCGGTCCAGGTGCAGCGCCAGCCGGGTGCGCCGGCGGCGAACGTCGCCGCGCTGACCGTCGAGGTCTCCTACGACGGCGGAAAGACCTGGCGCAAGGCCGGGCTGGACCGGCAGGGCCAGGGCTGGGCGGCCACCGTGCGGCACCCGGCCGGGGCCGGGTACGCGTCCCTGCGGGCGACCGCCCGGGACACCGCCGGCAACACCGTGACCGAGCGGATCATCCAGGCGTACCGCCTGCGGTGAGCCGTACCCCCGGGTCCGCGGCCTCGCGCCGCGGGCCCGGCGGGTCGGTCGTCAGTCGTTGGCGTGCAGGGCGGCGTTGAGCTCGATGCCCCGGCCCGTGCGGGGGCGGGCCTCCAGGGCGCCGGTCACCGAGTTGCGCCAGAAGAGCAGGCCGTCGACGCCGGAGAGGTCGCGGGCCTTGACCACCCGGCCGTCCGGCAGGGTGACCTTGGAGCCGGCGGTGACGTAGCAGCCGGCCTCGACCACGCAGTCGTCGCCGAGCGAGATGCCGATGCCGGCGTTCGCGCCGACCAGGCTCCGCTCGCCGATCCGGACCTTGTCGGTGCCGCCGCCGGAGAGGGTGCCCATGATCGAGGCGCCCGCGCCGACGTCGGAGCCGTCGCCGACCACCACGCCCTGCACGATCCGCCCCTCGACCATGGAGGTGCCAAGCGTGCCGGCGTTGAAGTTGCAGAAGCCCTCGTGCATCACCGTGGTGCCGGCGGCCAGGTGGGCGCCGAGCCGGACCCGGTCCGCGTCGGCGATCCGCACCCCGGACGGCACCACGTAGTCGGTCATCCGGGGGAACTTGTCGACCCCGTAGACGGCCAGGTGGCGGCCGGCGGCCCGCTCGATCACCCGCAGCTCGTCGACCCGCTCCGGCGGGCACGGCCCGGCCGACGTCCAGGCCACGTTCGCCAGCTTGCCGAAGATGCCGTCGAGGTTGAGCTCGTTGGGCCGGACCAGGCGGTGGGAGAGCAGGTGAAGCCGGAGGTACGCGTCGGCGGCGTCCTTGATCGGGTCGTCCAGCGAGCCGATCACGGTGACCACCTCGACGGTACGCAGACCGGGCAGCGCCCGCTCCCCGATCGCGCCCGGTGGCAGGTCGAGCACGTCGGCCTGATCCTCGCCGGGGACCAGCGGCAGCTCACCGAGCCCCAGCTTGCCGGTCGGATACCAGGTGTCGAGCACCTGCCCGTCGGCGGTGACGGTGGCCAGGCCGATGCCCCACGCGGGTTCTGCGGACGTCACGGTTCTACCTCTCGTTCGCGGTTGCGGGGCAGCCCACACGCTCGCTCCTCGCGCACAGACCTGAAGGTACCGTGCCAATCATGGAGAACCCGCTGACCCCCGAGGTCCTCGCCGATCCGGTGGCGTTGACCCGCGCACTGGTCGACATAGAGTCCGTCTCCCTCAACGAGAAGGCGATCGCGGACTGCGTGGAGGACGTGCTGCGCTCCGTGCCGCACCTGACCACCTTCCGGCACGGCAACACCGTGATGGCCCGTACGGAGCTGGGGCGGGCCCAGCGGGTGGTGCTCGCCGGACACCTGGACACGGTGCCGTTGAACGACAACTTCCCGTCGAGCATGCGCGGCGACCTGATGTACGGCTGCGGCACCTCGGACATGAAGTCCGGCGTCGCGTACGCGCTGCACCTGGCGGTGACCCTGCCGGACCCGCGCTACGACGTGACGTACTTCTTCTACGAGGCCGAGGAGATCGAGTCGAAGTACAACGGACTCACCCTGGTCGCCGAGGCGCACCCGGAGTGGCTCGAGGCGGACTTCGCGGTGCTGCTCGAACCGACGTACGGCCTCGTCGAGGCGGGCTGCCAGGGCACCATGCGGGCGATCGTTTCCACCACCGGCGAGCGCGCCCACGCGGCCCGCTCCTGGCACGGGGTGAACGCCATCCACGCCGCGGGTGAGGCGCTCCGCCGCCTGGCCGGGTACGAGGCGCGCCGGGTGACCCTCGAGGGCTGCGACTACCGCGAGGGGATGAACGCCGTCCGGATCAACGGCGGTGTCGCCGGCAACGTCATTCCGGACCGCTGCGAGATCGAGGTGAACTACCGGTACGCGCCGGACCGCGACCCGGCCGCCGCCGAGGCGCACCTGCGGGAGGTCTTCGCCGGCTTCGAGCTGGCCGTGACGGATGCGGCGGCCGGGGCGGCCCCGGGGCTCGGCGCCCCGCCGGCGCAGGAGTTCCTGGCGGCGGTCGGCGCCGCTCCGATCGGCAAGCTGGGCTGGACGGACGTGGCCCGGTTCGCGGCCATGGGCATTCCGGCGCTCAACTTCGGCCCGGGCGACCCGAACCTGGCGCACCACAAGGACGAGCACGTCGAGATCGGCAAGATCCGCGACGGCGCGGCCACCCTGCACCGCTGGCTGGCGCCGGCCTGACCGGTCACGCCTGGCGTCCGGCGCCCGTCCGGGTCGATCGAGGGGCCCGCCTCATCCGATTCCCGGAGGGTGTGCGGGCCTCTCGATCGTTGCGCGTTGTGGCGCCGGGTGGTGGGGCTCAGCTCGTTGCGGTCAGCGAGGCGTCGGCCGTGGGCCCGGCGTCGGCGAGCTCACCGGTCGGGTCGGTGGCGGTCGGTTCCAGCTGACGGGCACGGCGACGCTCTGCCACCACGTCACGGATCCGGCGCTGCATCTGTCGCCGGATCCGGACCATCTCGGTATTGCTGATCACGCTGACTCCTCCCCCGAAGGCGCGCGCCCGGGGCATACCCGGTATGTGAATAGTAAGACGTCCGGGCGACCGATTTAGTTGCCCAAGATCGCGAACAGTTTCCCGCCTCGCGAGCCAGCCCGCCCGAAGTGAGCTGCTCCACTACGGTTGCTCCCATGAGCGAGAGCAGTGGGCGGGAGCCGGCGCGCGATCCGGGACGGGAGCGGCACCGGGGGGCCGTCACGCTGCGTCGCGGCGCCATTCCGAACAGCACCGCCGACCAGCGGCTGCTGGACTCGCGGGGCCGCGGCGACTGGAAGACCAGGGACGCCTGGCGGGCGCTGCGGATCCTGTCCGAGTTCGTCGAGGGCTTCGACACCCTGGCCGACCTGCCGCCCGCGGTCAGCGTCTTCGGGTCGGCCCGGAGCAAGCCGGACAGCGCCGAGTGCCGGCTGGCCGAGGAGCTGGGCGGCGCCCTGGCCCGGGCCGGGTACGCGGTCATCACCGGCGGCGGGCCGGGCGTGATGGAGGCGGCCAACCGGGGCGCCAGCGAGGCCGGCGGGCTCTCCGTCGGGCTCGGCATCGAGCTTCCGTTCGAGCAGGGCCTCAACGAATGGGTCGACCTGGCCATCGACTTCCGCTACTTCTTCGCCCGCAAGACGATGTTCGTCAAGTACGCGCAGGCGTTCGTCGTGCTGCCCGGCGGCTTCGGCACGATGGACGAGCTGTTCGAGGCGCTGACCCTGGTGCAGACCGGGAAGGTCACCCGGTTCCCGGTGGTGCTGATGGGCGTCGACTACTGGCGGGGCCTGCTCGACTGGCTCCGCGACACCATGGCGGCCGCCGGCAAGATCGGGCCGATCGACCTGGAGCTGATCTGTCTCACCGACGACGTGAACGCGGCGGTCCGGCACATCGTGGAGGCCGAGGCCGCTCTGTCCGCCGAGCAGGAGGCGGTCCGCGAGGACGTCGTGGCGCGTACCGAGGCGGACCAGCGGGCCGCCGCCGACGAGGGCCGGGAGGGCTGAGCGGGTGGCGGCGATCTGCGTCTTCTGCGCCTCCTCCCGTACCCTCGACCGGCGCTGGCTGGACCTCGCCACCGAGACCGGCGCGGAGATCGCCCGCCGGGGCCACGCCCTGGTCAGCGGCGGTGGCTGCGTCGGGATGATGGGTGCGGTGGCGGACGGCGCCCGGGCGGCCGGCGGGCCGACCGTCGGGGTGATCCCGCAGGCGCTGGTCGACCTGGAGGTGGCCGACCTGGCCTCGGACGAGCTGCTGGTCACCGACGGGATGGCCAGCCGAAAGACCCTCATGATTGACAAGTCGGACGCGTTCCTCACCCTGCCGGGCGGCCTGGGCACCCTCGACGAGCTGTTCGAGGTGTGGACCACCGCGACTCTGGCCATGCACGCCAAACCGATAGTGCTGGTCGACGCCGACGGCTTCTACCGCCCGCTGCTCGACTGGCTCACCACCCTCGCCGACCAGCACTTCCTCAAGCCCGCCGGGCTGAAGCTGCTCACCGTCGTCGACTCGGTCCCCGCCGCCCTCGACGCCATCGAGGCCCGCCTCGGCTGAGGCCCGCTGTGAGCCGGGGCGCGGGGCGGAGCGTCGGGCGGGGCGGTGTCGTACCGGCGTGATGGGATGGGCGGATGCAGGCGTACCGGCTGGTGCGTCGGTCCGCCGGGCCGACCCAGATCGACGGGAGCCGGTCGGTCGGCGCCGAGCCGGTCCGCCTGGCCGATCCGTCGCAGGCCGAGGCCATCGCGCATACCGACGGGCCGATGCTGGTCCTCGGCGGCCCGGGGACCGGCAAGACCAGCACCCTGGTCGAGGCGGTCGCCGCCCGGGTGGCCGACGGCGTCGACCCGGAGCGGATCCTGGTGCTCACCTTCGGCCGCCGGGGCGCCACCGACCTGCGCCACCGGATCGAGGCCCGGGTCGCCCTGGACGGGCAGCGGGTCGTCCGTGAGCCGCTGGTCCGCACCTTCCCGGCGTACGCCTTCGGCCTGCTCCGCCGGGCCGCCGCCGAGCGGGGCGAGCCGTCCCCCCGGCTGCTCACCGGTCCGGAGCAGGATCTGATCATCCGCGAGCTGCTGGACGTGGTGGGCGACGAGTCGGAGGACGACCCGGTCGGCTGGCCGGAGGACCTGCGTCCCGCGCTGCGCACCCGGGCCTTCGCCGCCCAGCTGCGCGACCTGCTGATGCGGGCCGCCGAGCGGGGGGTGGGGCCGTCGAGCTGGCGCGGCTCGGCGAGAAGCTGGGCCGCGCCGACTGGCCGGCCGCCGCCCGCTTCCTCCGGGAATACGTGGCCGTGCTCGCGCTGCGCGACGTCAGCAACCGCGGCTCCGTCGCGTACGACCCGGCCGAGCTGGTGCGGGCGGCGACCGGCATGCTCGTCGACGACCCGGAGCTGCTGGCGGCCGAGCGGCGCCGGTTGCGCACGTGTACGTCGACGAGCTGGCCGACACCGACCCCGCCCAGCTCGACCTGCTCGCGGTGCTCGCCGGCGGCGGAAAGTCGCTGGTCGCCTTCGCCGACCCGGATTCCTCCACGTACGCCTTCCGGGGCGCGACCCGGCCGGGGTGCCGCCTTCCGCACCGGTTCCGCACCGCGTCCGGGGCGCCGCGGCCCAGTCGTGCTGACCACCTCCTACCGGGCCGGAGAGCGGCTGCTGGCCGCGCGCCCGGGCTGGCCCGGCC
>JAEVHO010000220.1 GCA_016802835.1 Micromonospora sp. ATA32
TCGGCGGCCACCGCGGCGGCGCCCCGGGTCCGCGCGCTCCGGGTCGACGTGACCCGCTCCTGCTCCCGGCGCATCATCACCGTCCGCCGGCGGCCCAGCACCTCCGCGCTGGCCTCGGTCAGCACCAGGGTCCCGTAGTCGCCCTCGACCGCCAGCAGGCCCTCGGCGAGCAGCTGACGGACCACGCCCCGCCACTCGGCCTCGCCCAGCTCGCCGCCGATGCCGAAGACGCTGAGGCTCTCGTGGCCGTACTGGGTCACCTTGTCGGTCGTCCGGCCGAGCAGAATGTCGACGCAGTGCCCGGCGCCGAACTTCTGGTTGCGCTCCTTGTGCAGCCGGAACACCGTGGAGAGCAGCTTCTGCGCCGCCACCGTGCCGTCCCAGGACTCGGGCGGGTTGAGGCAGGTGTCGCAGTTCCCGCAGGCTGCCGTCCCCGGCTCGCCGAAGTATTCGAGGAGCTGGGCGCGTCGGCACCGGACCGTCTCGCAGAGGGCCAGCATCGCGTCGAGGTGGGCGGCGAGCGACCGGCGATGGGCCAGGTCGCCGTCCGAGGTCTGGATCATCTTGCGCTGCTGCACGACGTCCTGCAGGCCGTACGCCAGCCAGGCGGTGGACGGCAGGCCGTCCCGGCCGGCGCGGCCGGTCTCCTGGTAGTAGCCCTCGACCGACTTGGGCAGGTCGAGGTGGGCGACGAAGCGGACGTCCGGCTTGTCGATGCCCATCCCGAAGGCGATCGTCGCCACCATCACCAGGCCGTCGGCGCGCAGGAAGCGCTGTTGGTTGGCGGCGCGGGTGGAGGAGTCGAGCCCGGCGTGGTAGGGCAGCGCGTCGATGCCGTTCTGGCGCAGGAACTCGGCCGTCTTGTCGACCGATGCGCGGGACAGGCAGTAGACGATGCCGGCGTCGCCGGGATGCTCGTCACGCAGCAGGCTGAGCAGCTGCTTGCGCGGCTCGCGCTTGGGGACGATCCGGTACTGGATGTTGGGCCGGTCGAAGCTGGCCACGAAGTGCCGGGCGTCGGTCAGGCCGAGCCGGGTGGCGATCTCGGTGCGCGTCGCGGTGGTCGCGGTGGCGGTCAGGGCGATCCGGGGCACCTTCGGCCAGCGTTCGTGCAGCATCGACAGGGCCAGGTAGTCCGGCCGGAAGTCGTGCCCCCACTGGGCCACGCAGTGCGCCTCGTCGATGGCGAACAGGCCGATCGAGCCTCGGTCCAGCAGCTGGAGGGTGGAGCGGCCGCCGAGCGCCTCCGGCGCCAGGTAGAGCAGGTCCAGCTCGCCGGCGAGGAAGGCGGCCTCGACCCGGCGGCGGGCGGTGGCATCCTGGGTCGAGTTGAGGAAGCCGGCCCGTACGCCGACGGCGGTCAGCGCGTCGACCTGGTCCTGCATCAGCGCGATCAGGGGCGAGATCACGACCGCGACACCGTCGCGGACCAGCGCCGGGATCTGGTAGCACAGCGATTTGCCGCCGCCGGTCGGCATCAGCACGAGCGCGTCGCCGCCGTCCACCACGTGGTCGATGATCTCCTGCTGCGCGCCGCGGAAGGCGTCGTAACCGAACACCCGGCGCAGCGCGTCCAACGCGTCCTCGGTCCGCAGCCCGGTGGGGGAAGCCATTGGGCGAGTCTACGAGCTGGGGGTGACGGTCACCGTCCGCCACCGCCGTACGTTCCGTTCACCGCGGCGCGCGCTGCCCGCGACGGGATGAACCGGGACCCGGCGGGATAGAGTCGCTGATTGACCATTCGCGGCCGGACCGGCCGCGGCGCCACGGCTTGGGGGGTAGCGGGTGAGCGAGGCGCGGACAGCCGAGGACCGGCTGCCGGACCAGGCGGCGGCCGGGGGACCGGCGCCGACGGAGGCGGACACCACCCTGGTGGTGGTCACCGGCCTCTCCGGCGGTGGCCGCAGCACGGTGGCCCGGGCGTTGGAGAACGTCGGCTACTACGTGGTCGACAACCTGCCGCAGGCGTTGATGCTGGACATGGCCGAACTGGCCTTCAAGGCCGGCGGGGCGGCCCGGCGTACCGCGATGGTGCTGGACGTGCGCTCCCGGGCCTTCTCCACCGACCTGGCCGGGGCGATCCGGGAGCTGAAGGACCGGGGGTTCCAGCCCCGCGTGGTCTTCGTCGACGCGGACGACGAGGTGCTGATCCGCCGGTTCGAGAGCGTCCGGCGCTCGCATCCGCTGCAGGGCGACGGGCGGCTCGCCGACGGCATCGCCGTCGAGCGTGGCCTGCTCGAGGAGGCCCGCGACCAGGCCGACGTGATCATCGACACCAGCCACCTGAACGTCAACCAGCTCCGTCGGCGCATCGAGGAACTCTTCGGCGGCGAGGACGCCCGACGGCTGCGGGTCACCGTGCTCTCCTTCGGCTTCAAGTACGGCCTGCCGCCGGACGCCGACTTCGTGCTGGACGCCCGGTTCCTGCCCAATCCGTACTGGGTGCCGGACCTGCGCGAGCACACCGGGCGGGAGGAGGCGGTCAGCGCGTACGTGCTGGGCCAGGAGGGCGCGGAAGCCTTCGTCGCCTCGTACGCGGACCTGGTCAACGCCACCACCGCCGGCTTCGAGCGGGAGGGCAAGCGCTACCTGACCGTCGCCGTGGGCTGCACCGGTGGCAAGCACCGCAGCGTCGCCATCGCCGAGGAGTTGGCTTCCCGGCTGCGGGTGTCCGGCCTCGCCGCCAACGCACAGCACCGCGACCTGGGGCGGGAATGACGACGAGGGTGGTCGCCTTCGGCGGCGGGCACGGGCTCTCGGCGTCCCTGCGGGCGCTGCGCCGCTGCGCCCCGGAGCTCGACCTCGACATCACCGCCGTGGTCACCGTCGGCGACGACGGCGGATCCAGCGGCCGGCTGCGCGCCGAACGCGGCGGACTGCCGCCGGGTGACCTGCGGCAGGCGCTGGTCGCCCTGGCCGGCGACCACCCGGCGACCCGGCGCAGCGCCGGGCTGTTCCAGCACCGCTTCGCCGCCGCGGCCGGGCCCGGCGACGGGCTGGCCGGGGCACGCGGTGGGCAACCTCGTCCTCTGCGGCCTGATCGAGCTGCTCGGTGACCCGGTCGCCGCCCTCGAACACGCCGGCGCGATGCTCGGCACCGTCGGTCGGGTGCTGCCGATGTCCCGGCAGCCGGTCGGGATCGAGGCCCAGGTGCGTGGGCCCGACCCGGACCGCTCCGACGCGGTACGGACCGTCCGCGGCCAGCACCAGGTGGCGGTGACCACCGGCCGGGTGGAGTCACTGCGGCTCACCCCGGCCGCCCGCGCCTGCGCCGAGGCGGTGGCCGCCACCGCCGAGGCGGACTGGCTGATCTTCGGCCCGGGCAGCTGGTACACCAGCTTGCTGCCGCACCTGCTGGTGCCCGGGCTGGCCGCGGCGATCGTCTCCAGCCCGGCCCGTCGGCTGGTCACCCTCAACCTGGTGGCGGAGAAGGAGACCCACGGGCTCTCCCTGGCCGACCATCTGGCCACCCTGCGCCACTATCTGCCCGAGCTGAAGGTGGACATGGTGCTGGCCGACTCCAAGGCGGTGGGTGATCCCGAACCGGTCGAGCGTGCGGCAGAATCGCTGGGTGCCCGGCTGGTCCTCGCACCGGTCGCCGTCACCGACGGGACTCCCCGTCACGATCCGGCCGCCCTGGGCGCCGCCCTGGTGCCTGTCCTGGGTGCCGATCGTTAAGCACGTACGTAATCACCGGCGACACGCCGGAACGGGTCCGTGAGGGGGCGCACTATGGCGATGACGGCTGCGGTCAAGGACGAGCTGAGCCGGGTCGACGTGCCCAAGCCCTGCTGCCGGCGCGCGGAGATGGCCGCCCTGCTGCGCTTCGCCGGTGGGCTGCACATCGTTTCCGGTCGCGTGGTGGTGGAGGCCGAGCTCGACACCGGAGCGGTGGCCCGTCGGCTGCGCCGGGAGATCGCCGAGGTCTACGGCTATTCGAGCGAGATTCACGTGCTCGCCTCCGGCGGGCTGCGCAAGGGCAGCCATTTCATCGTCCGGGTGGTCAAGGACGGCGAGGCGCTGGCCCGGCAGACCGGCCTGCTGGACGTCCGGGGGCGGCCGGTGCGCGGCCTGCCCCCGCACGTGGTGGCGGCCAACGTCTGCTGCGCGGTCTCCGCCTGGCGGGGGGCGTTCATGGCGCACGGCTCGTTGACCGAGCCGGGCCGGTCCAGCGCCCTGGAGATCACCTGTCCGGGCCCCGAGTCGGCGCTGGCCCTGGTCGGCGCGGCCCGCCGGATCGGTATCAGCGCCAAGAACCGCGAGGTGCGCGGTGTCGACCGGGTGGTGGTCAAGGACGGCGACGCGATCGCCGCGCTGCTCACCCGGATCGGCGCCCACTCCAGCGTGTTGGCCTGGGAGGAGCGCCGGGTGCGCCGCGAGGTGCGGGCGACGGCCAACCGGCTGGCCAACTTCGACGACGCCAACCTGCGCCGCTCGGCGCGCGCCGCGGTCGCGGCGGCCGCCCGGGTGACCCGGGCGCTGGAGATCCTCGCCGACGACGCGCCCAACCACCTGACCTCCGCCGGGCAGCTGCGGCTGGAGCACCGGCAGGCCTCGCTGGAGGAACTGGGCGCGCTGGCCGACCCGCCGCTGACCAAGGATGCCATCGCTGGCCGGATCCGCCGGCTGCTCGCGCTGGCCGACAAGCGGGCCCGCGACCTGGGCATCCCCGATACGGAAGCGGCCGTCACGCCGGACATGCTCGTGGTCTGATAGGACGGTGGGTCGTCACGATGCGAGCGGGATCACCACCCGGCGCAGCGCGACAGCACACGCTCGGATAAGGTCGCTGCGTGCGGCAAGGGGGCCGGCACAAGCGCTCCTCGCCGTGCTCACCGCCTCCGGCGGTTAGGTCCTCATCGACCGCGGCGGGGTGGCCGAGATGATGTATCACCGGCCGGCTCCAACGGTCGGCGCACACCACTTCGCCGGCCCACATCTGACGCCGGCGGACCAGAACGCGAGGAGATGGAACCTGTGACCATCCGGGTTGGCATCAACGGCTTCGGCCGGATCGGCCGTAACTTCTTCCGGGCAGTGCTGGCGTCCGGCGCTGACGTCGAGGTCGTGGCGGTGAACGACCTGACCGACAACGCGACGCTCGCCCACCTTGTCAAGTACGACAGCATCCTGGGCCGCCTTCCGCACGAGGTGAAGGCGACCGCCGACGAGATCACCGTGGGCGGCAAGACCATCAAGGTGTACGAGGAGAAGGACCCGGCGAAGCTGCCGTGGGGTGAGATCGGCGTGGACGTGGTCATCGAGTCCACCGGGTTCTTCACCGACGCCACGAAGGCGAAGGCGCACGTCGACGGCGGGGCCAAGAAGGTCATCATCTCCGCTCCGGCGAAGAACGAGGACGTCACGGTCGTGATGGGCGTCAACCACGACCAGTACGACCCGGCCAAGCACACGATCATCTCGAACGCCTCCTGCACCACCAACTGCCTCGCCCCGATGGCGAAGGTCCTGCAGGACACGTTCGGCATCCAGCACGGTCTGATGACGACCATCCACGCGTACACGCAGGACCAGAACCTGCAGGATGCGCCGCACAAGGACCTGCGCCGGGCCCGCGCCGCCGCGCTGAACATCGTGCCGACCTCGACCGGCGCCGCCAAGGCGATCGGCCTGGTGCTGCCCGAGCTCAAGGGCAAGCTCGACGGTTACGCGCTGCGGGTGCCGATCCCGACCGGCTCCGTCACCGACCTGACCGCCACCGTGGGTCGCGAGACCAGCGTGGACGAGGTCAACGCCGCGATGAAGGCCGCCGCCGAGGGCCCGCTCAGGGGCATCCTGATCTACAACGAGGACCCGATCGTCTCCTCGGACATCGTCACCGACCCGGCCTCCTGCATCTTCGACGCGCCGCTGACCAAGGTCGTCGGCAACCAGGTCAAGGTCGTCGGCTGGTACGACAACGAGTGGGGCTACTCCAACCGGCTGGTCGACCTGGTCAAGCTGGTGGGTCAGTCGCTGTGAGCGCGAGGCGTGAGCTCGCGAGCACCGCAGTCGCGAACGGAGGGCCTGCTCGGTGAGCATCCGCACCCTCGATGACCTGCTCGCCGAGGGGGTGTCAGGTCGGCGCGTGCTGGTGCGCGCGACCTGAACGTGCCCCTCGACAAGCAGTCCGGTGACATCAGTGACGACGGCCGCATCCGGGCGGTGCTGCCGACGCTGACCGCGCTGGTGCAGGCCGGCGCCAGGGTCGTCGTCTGCTCGCACCTGGGCCGCCCGAAGGGGAAGCCGGACCCGCAGTTCAGCCTCCGCCCGGTCGCCGGCCGGCTCGGTGAGCTGCTCGGCGCGCCGGTGCACTTCGCCGAGGACACCGTCGGCGACTCGGCGCGGTCCACGGTGGACGCGCTCGCCGACGGCGAGGTCGCGCTGCTGGAGAACCTGCGCTTCAACGCCGGCGAGACCAGCAAGGACGACGCCGAGCGGGGGGCCTTCGCCGACCAGCTCGCCGCCCTCGGCGAGGCGTACGTGGACGACGCGTTCGGCGCCGTGCACCGCAAGCACGCCAGCGTGTACGACGTGCCGGCGCGGCTGCCGCACGTCGCCGGCCGGCTGGTGCTGCGCGAGGTCGAGGTCCTCTCGAAGCTGGCCGGCGACCCGGAGCGCCCGTACGTGGTGGTCCTCGGCGGGTCCAAGGTCTCCGACAAGCTCGCGGTGATCGAGGCGCTGCTGCCGAAGGTCGACCGGCTGCTCATCGGCGGCGGGATGTGCTTCACCTTCCTTAAGGCCCAGGGCCACGAGGTGGGTACCTCGCTGCTGGAGGAGGAGATGGTGGAGACCTGCGGCAACCTGCTCGAGCGCTCCGGGGGCAAGATCATGCTCCCGGTCGACGTGGTGGTCGCGGACGCCTTCGCGCCGGACGCCGCGCACGACGTCGTCCCTGCCGACGGCATCCCGAGCCACCGGCTCGGGCTGGACATCGGCCCGGAGACGGTCGCCGGGTTCGCCGCCGCCCTGAAGAACGCCCAGTGCGGAGATCCGGGAGGCGCGCGGACGATCTTCTGGAACGGCCCGATGGGCGTGTTCGAGATGCCGGCGTTCGCCAACGGCACCCGAGGGGTCGCCGAGGCGATCGCCAAGGCGGACGCGTTCACCGTGGTCGGTGGCGGCGACTCCGCGGCGGCGGTGCGCGCCCTCGGGCTGGACGAGTCCGCTTTCGATCACATCTCGACCGGTGGCGGCGCGTCCCTGGAATACCTCGAGGGCAAGACCCTCCCCGGCATCGCGGCGCTGGAGGACTGATGGCGGCGGTAACCCGCCGGCCCCTGATGGCCGGCAACTGGAAGATGAATTTGCACCACCTCGAGGCGAACCTGCTGGTCCAGAAGCTGGCGGCGAGCCTGAACGAGAAGCAGCTCACCGACGTCGAGACGGTGGTGCTGCCGCCGTTCACCGACCTGCGGACCGTGCAGACGGCCGTGGACGGGGACAAGCTGCTGATCGGCTACGGCGGTCAGGACCTGTCGCCGTACCAGTCGGGCGCCTACACCGGGGACATCTCCGGGCCGATGCTGGCCAAGCTGGGCTGCACGTACGTGGTGGTCGGTCACTCGGAGCGGCGCGCCCACCACCACGAGGACGACGCGCTGGTCAACGCCAAGGTGGTGGCGGCGCTGAACAACGGGCTCAGCCCGATCCTGTGCATCGGCGAGGGGCTGGAGATCCGCGAGCAGCTGCGGCACGTGGTGCACTGCTGCGACCAGCTCGAGATCGCCCTGCGGGGGCTCACCCCGGAGCAGGTCACCCGGGTCGTCGTCGCGTACGAGCCGGTCTGGGCGATCGGCACCGGCAAGTCGGCTACCCCGGAGGACGCCCAGGAGGTCTGCGGCGAGGTCCGCAAGCGGCTGGTCGAGATCTTCGGCCAGGGCACCGCGGACCAGGTCCGGATCCTCTACGGCGGGTCGGTCAAGGCGTCGAACGTCGCCGCGATCATGGCTCAGCCGGACGTGGACGGCGCGCTGGTCGGGGGCGCGAGCCTGGACGCCGAGGAATTCGCGCGGATCTGCCGGTTCCCGGAGCACATCGCCCGCTGACGGCTCGCTATCCTTGACTCCGCCCGTCCGCCGGCCGGTGCCAGCGCGCCCGTCGACCCGGGCCGAGGATCGCAACGAGAGGACTGACCCCAGCCATGCCGATCTGGTTCGCATACACGTTGATCGTGTTGCTGACGATCACGAGCATCCTGCTCACCATGCTGATCCTGCTCCACCGAGGCAAGGGTGGCGGGTTGTCGAGCATGTTCGGCGGCGGCGTCAGCTCCAGCCTGGCCGGGTCGTCGGTGGCCGAGAAGAACCTGGACCGATACACCGTTCTGGTGAGCATTGTCTGGTTCGCCTGCATCGTCGGGCTCGGGCTCTGGCTCCGGCTCCAGCTCAGCAGCGGTGCCTGAACAACGCCGCCAAGTCGTACAATCTGCGCGCGGTCCGTCCCCGACGGGCCGCGCGCAGTTCTTTTTCCGCTGCACCGCGTCGCCCGCCGCCCGCCCGCGCGGCGGTCCCCTCCGACGACAGGAGCGAGCAGCCGTGTCGAGTGGCAACGCCATCCGGGGAACCCGCCTCGGGTCCGGGCCCGAACGTCCCACCAAGCGGTACCAGCCGGCCCCCCGCCAGGCGGTCTCCTACTGGTGCCGCAACGACCACCGGGTGGACATCCTCATTGCCGCGGACGCCGAGGCGCCGCCGCTCTGGGACTGCCCCCGGTGTGGGCAGCCGGCCGGGCGGGATGCGCTGAACCCGCCGGGGCGGAGCAGGGCCGAGCCCTACAAGAGCCACCTGGCGTACGTGAAGGAGCGGCGCACCGAGGAGGAGGGCGAGGCCATCCTGGCCGAGGCCCTGGCCGCCCTGCGCCGCCGCCGCGGGCGCTGAGCACCCGCCGCGACGGCGCGGTCGTGCCGGCCGGCCGGC
>JAEVHO010000221.1 GCA_016802835.1 Micromonospora sp. ATA32
GCGGAGGACGGCCGGTAGATGTGGTAGCCGGGTGGCGCAAGGTCGGCGTCGTCCGCCGGATCGGCGGTGCTGCCCGGAGCCGAGGCCGGGGCCGGGGCCCGGAGCCGGCGAGGTGGGGGTGGGGTCGCCCAGGGTCCCCTGGCCGGCCCGGTCGGTCGGCCCGTTGAGCCGGTCGGCGGCCGGATCCTCGGCGGGCAGCTCCTCGTCGCCGAGCGGCTGACCGACCAGTCGCTCGCCGCGGAGCCGACTGGCGACCACCACTCCCCGGGCGGCGGCGAGCACCCCGACCGCGGCGGCGACGGCGATCCCGGTCCGGCCCGCGAACGGTACGAGCCCGAGCGCGCCACCGGCCACGAACGCGAGCATCAGCACCGTCTCGGAGTGCGCGAACGAGCTGGCCCGCAGCCGCTCCGGGATCCGCTCCTGGATCGAGGCGTCCACGGCCAGCTTGGCGATCCCGCTGATCAGGGCGGCTACCAGGCAGAGCACCGCCACCAGCGGGAGGGAGAACTTCACTGTGGCCAGGACGGCCACCCCGGCCACGATGATCGTGCCGTTGGACTGGATCGTGGCCGGCCGATGGATGCGCAGCCGGGTGCCGACCGCCGTCGCCAGGAAGCCGCCCACCGCCAGCGCGCCGCCGACCAGGCCGAGCGCGCCCTGGGCGGTCAGGTCCCGGCCGAACACGACGGTGGTCAGGTCCCCCGCCTTGATCGCGAAGGCGAGGAAGAGCAGCAGGAAGCCGTACACGGCGCGCAGCATCGCGGAGCCGACCAGGGTGGCGATGACCAGCCGGCCCGCCGGCCCGCCGCGGCCCAGCGGCCGGTCCCCGTCGCGCCGCCCGAGCGCCCGCCAGGGGCGCGGGACCCGCTCCGGGGGCTCGGAGTCCGCGCGCGGTGGCAGGCGCAGCGAGATCACCATGCCGGCCAGGAAGATCACCGAGGCGACCCGCAGCGGCCACTGCGGGCCGAACCAGAACGCGGCCAGGCCGATCGGTGCGACCAACGCGCCCGCGACCGTGCCGTAGACGCTGGCCCGGGCCCCGACCTGGGAGAGACCCAGACCCTCCGGCAGCAGCCGGGGTACGGCGGCCGAGCGGGCCACGCCGTACGCGCGGGACAGGGCCAGCACCCCGAAGGCGGCCGGATAGAGGCCGAAGCTGCCGATGTAGTCCGAGATCAGCCAGGCCAGGAACGCCCGGCCGAGCATGGTGGCCGCGAGCGCGTACCGCCGGCCGTGCCGGAAGTGGTCCAGCAGCGGGCCGACCACCGGCGCGAGCATCGCGAACGGCACCATCGTGACGAGCAGGTACAGCGCCACCTTGCTGCGGGCCTCGCCGAGCGGTACGTCGAAAAAGATCGTCCCGGCCAGGCCGATGGCGATCAGGGTGTCCCCGGCGCAGGAGACGGCGTGCAGGTCGAAGAGGCGGACCATGCCGACCTCGCCGCCGGCGCCGCGGGCCCGCGCCTGCCCCGCGCGTCGGGTCATCCACCGTCCGCTGCTGAACGAACCGCGCAGCAGCAGACGGGTGGCGCGGATGCCCGTACCGACGGTCCGCCCGAGTACGGACCGCTCGGAGCGGGAGAACAGCGGCATGTGCACCATCCTCGCCCATCTGATCCACGCCCGCCGCACCACTGCCCCAGAACGTCTCCGGGGAGTACCTGTCGGTCGGCCGCGAGCATAGGGAACAATGGTTGGGTGACCAGGCCCGTCTCCGCTCGCGCCGCCCGTCTCGACCAGGTCTGTGCCGACGCCGTCGAGGTGGCGCGCGCCGGCATCACCGAGGTGGAGCCCTCCGACGTGGGCGACCACCTCCAGGCCGTCGCCGAAGGCGACCGGCTGGTCACCCACTACTTCGAGTGCCGGCTCGCCGGCTACCGCGGCTGGCGGTGGGCGGTCACGGTCACCCGGGTGCCGCGCAGCCGGCACGTCACCATCTGCGAGACCGTCCCGCTGCCCGGGCCGGACGCGCTGCTCGCGCCCGGCTGGCTGCCCTGGCAGGAGCGGCTCAAGCCCGGTGACCTCGGCCCCGGCGACCTGCTGCCCACGTCGCCGGACGACGAGCGACTCGCCCCCGGCTACGTGCTCTCCGACGACCCGGCGGTCGAGGAGACCGCGTGGGAGCTGGGCCTGGGCCGGCCGCGGGTGCTGTCCCGGGAGGGGCGCGCCGACGCGGCCGAGCGCTGGTACGAGGGTGACCACGGTCCCGGCGCCCCGATCTCGACCGCGGCGCCCCGCGGCGGCCCGCTGCGGCACCTGCGGCTTCTACCTCCCGCTCGCCGGGGCGATGCGGCAGGCCTTCGGCGCCTGCGGCAACTTCTACGCCCCGGACGACGGCCGGGTGGTGAGCGCCGACCACGGCTGCGGCGCGCACTCGGAGACCCTGGTCGAGGCGGCCGAGAACCCGGTCGAGGAGCTGCCCACGATCTACGACGACAGCGCGGTGGAGGCGATGTCGGTCAGCCGGGCGCACGGTTCGGTCGAGGCGGCGGAGCCGGCGGAGCCGTACGGCCACCCCTGAGGGGGCAGGTCAGTCGCGGGCCTGCCGGCGGCGGCGGTTCGCGTCGTGCCGCATCATCGTGGCCAAACCGGGGAAACCCCACAGGAATCCGGCCAGGCATGTCCAGAGCCAGTTCTGGTGCCCGTGCGTGGTCAGCCAACCACGGAAGAAGATCAGCAGGACCAGGCCGACGACCGCCCAGATGACGAGCCCGGCGACCGCGATCGGGACCATCGGCGGGTCGAGCGGCTCGGGCCGCGGCGGTTGCTCCTGTGGCACGGGGCAAAGCGTACGCGATCACCTTTCGCTGGTGGCCGGTGATCTGGGACGATGCGCGGCACACGGAAGATCACCTGCGAGGACCTGATGGCCATTGCGCCGCCGGACAACGGCACTCCACCCGATCCCGCTCACCCCCGCAACGGTTTCGACCGCTTCTTCGAGATCTCCGCCCGCGGCTCGACGGTGAGCCGCGAGGTACGGGGCGGCCTGGCGACCTTCTTCACGATGGCGTACATCGTGGTGCTCAACCCGCTGATCCTGGGCGGTGCCGTCGACGGTGACGGGAGAAAACTGGCCATCCCGGCGATCGCCGCCGCCACCGCGCTGGTGGCCGGCCTGATGACGATTCTGATGGGAGTCGTCGGCCGTTTCCCGATGGCGCTCGCCGCCGGTCTCGGCGTCAACGCGCTGGTCGCGTACGAGATCGCCCCGCAGATGACCTGGGCGGACGCGATGGGCCTGGTGGTCATCGAGGGTGTGATCATCGCGCTGCTGGTGCTCACCGGCCTGCGGACCGCGGTGTTCCGCTCGGTGCCCACCCAGATGAAGACCGCCATCGGTGTCGGGATCGGCCTCTTCCTGACCATCATCGGCCTGGTCGACGCGGGATTCGTCCGGCGGGTTCCGGACGCGGCGAACACCACGGTGCCGGTCAGCCTGGGCATCAACGGCAAGATCGTCAGCTGGCCGATGCTGGTCTTCGTGCTGGGGCTGCTGCTCACGCTGGTGCTGCTGGTCCGCCGGGTACGCGGCGCGATCCTGATCGGCATCCTCGCCTCCACCGTGCTGGCGATCGTGGTGGAGGCGGTGGCCGACATCGGCCCGTCCTTCGTCAACGGTCAGTCGAACCCGAAGGGCTGGGCGCTGAACGTGCCCGAGGTCCCGAAGACCGTGGTGGACGTGCCCGACCTCTCCCTGCTCGGCCACTTCAACGTGCTGGACTCGTGGAGCCGGGTGGGCTGGCTGGTCCCGCTGATGTTCGTCTTCACCCTGCTGATCACGGACTTCTTCGACACGATGGGCACGATGGTCGCGATCGGCCAGGAGGGGAACATGCTCGACGAGCGGGGCACCCCGCCGCGGGCCAAGGAGATCCTGCTGGCCGACTCGATCGCGGCGGCGGCCGGTGGCGCGGCCAGCGTCTCCAGCAACACGTCGTACATCGAGAGCGCGGCCGGTGTCGCGGAGGGTGCCCGGACCGGCGTGGCCAACCTGGTCACCGGCGGGCTCTTCCTGCTGGCGATGTTCCTCGCGCCGCTGTCGCTGGTGGTGCCCTTCGAGGCGGCGTCCACCGCGCTGGTGGTGGTCGGCTTCCTGATGATGACCGCGGTCCGGACCATCGACTGGACCGACTACGAGATCGCCATCCCGGCGTTTCTCACCATCGTGCTGATGCCGTTCACGTACTCGATCTCCAACGGCATCGGCGCCGGCCTGATCGTGTACGTGGTGATCAAGCTGGCCAAGGGCAGGGCCCGGGAGATCCACCCCCTGCTGTACGGGGTGGCCGTGCTGTTCATCCTGTACTTCCTGCGCGGCCCGATCGAATCGGCCGTGGTGTAGCGCGGAATCCTCGTGAGCATGGTCATATCGCATGTCGTTAGCCAGGCTCATTAGTTAAGCTAACGACTGTGATGGAGCGGACGGTGACGGCGAAACGCGTGCCACCGGCGCAGCTGGCACCTCAGCTGCGCGATGCGATCACCCGGCTCAACCGGCGGGTCCGACAGGCCCGCCCGGTCGGTGACCTCACGGTCACCCAGCTCTCCGCGCTCACCAGCCTGCGGCTGGCGGGCGCGCTGACGCCTCGCGAGCTGGCCGACGTCGAACGGGTGCAGCCGCCGACGATGACCAAGATCGTTGCGAAGTTGGAGGAGCGCGGCCTCGTGCAGCGCACCCCCCATCCGACCGACGGTCGTCAGGTCATCCTGGCGGCGACCGAGGGGGGACGGGCGGTGCTCGACCAGTTCGAGCGGGCCCGTAACGAGTGGCTGGCGCACCGGCTGGCCGAACTCCCCGAGGCCGATCGGGAGACGCTGCGGAGGGCCGCCGAGATCCTCCAGCAGCTGGCCCGCGCCTGATCGCGCCCGCGCCACCGGGTCCGCGCCGTCCGCCGTCGATGACGCGTACGACCGCAAGGAGGCGCACCAAGAGTGCAGGCGAAGCTGAGCACGATGTTCCAGTCCCTACAGGTCCGCAACTACCGGCTTTTCACGTCCGGGCAGCTGATCAAGCTGATCGGCGTCTGGATGATGTTCATCGCCCAGGACTGGCTCGTCCTTGAGCTCTCGCACGACTCCGCCACCGCGCTCGGCGTGGTCACCGCCCTCCAGTTCACCCCGGTGCTGCTCCTCACGCTCCTCTCCGGCCGGCTCGCCGACCGGTACGACAAGCGGATGCTGCTCTTCGTCGCCAACGCTTTCTGGAGCGTGTTGGCGCTCGGCATGAGCCTGCTGGTCGTCACCGACCTGGTCCAGCTCTGGCACGTCTTCGCCTTCGCCGCCCTGCTCGGCGTCGCCAACGCCGTGGAGACCCCGGTCCGGCAGGCCTTCGTCTCCGAGCTGGTCGGCACCACGTTGCTGCCGAACGCGCTCTCGCTCAACGCCGCCACCTTCAACTCCGCCCGCATCATCGGTCCCGCCCTGGCCGGTTTGGCCATCGCCGCCTTCGACGTCGGTCCGGTATTCCTCTTCAGTGCCCTCAGCTCGCTGGCGCCACTAGTCAACGTGGTGCGGATGCGTCCGGCCGAGCTGCACCGCAAGGATCTCCTGCCGGTCGGGGAGCGCGCCTCCGCCAAGGTGATCGACGGGCTGCGCTACGTCTCGCGCCGACCGGACCTGCTGCTGCCGATGGCGGTGATGTCGGTGATCGGCATGACGTTGTTCAACTTCCAGCTGACCCTCGCCGCGCTGGCCAAGACGGTCTTCAAGACCGGGGCGGCCTCCTTCGGGCTGTTCAGCACCGCGCTGGCGGTTGGCGCCCTGGTCGGGGCGCTGGCCGGCACCGGGCGGCGCAGCCGCCCGTCGGTGTGGCTGGTGCTCGGCGCGGCGGTCGGCTGCGCCAGCTTCGGCACCCTGGTCGGGCTGGCGCAGGCGTACTGGCTGGTGGTGACGCTGCTGCTGCCCACCGGTTTCTTCATGGTGTTCTTCGCCCAGGCCGCCAACCAGCGGGTCCAGCTGGGTGTGGACGCGGCGTTCCGCGGTCGGGTGATGGCGCTCTGGGTGCTGGTCTTCCTCGGCACCAACCCGGTGGGCGCGCCGATCATCGGCTGGGTCGCCGAGACCTACGGCGCCGGGGCCAGCATCTGGATCGGTGGGCTGATCTCGCTCGCCACCGCCGGCCTGGCGTTGATCTGGCAGTTGCGCAGGGCCGGCGCCCGGCTGCGGCTCCGGATCCTGCCGATGCCCCGCTTCTACGTCACCTCCACCGACTGCTGACGAACGGACCATCCGGCGCATCCACCGCCGGACCGTCCGCAACGGGCCCGGCCGTCCCCGTACCGGACGGCCCGGGCCCGTTATCATCCGGCCCGCCGGTCCGGATGCCGGCAATCCGGTAGCGGACCGGGACGCTGGGCCTTAGCGTCGATACGTGGACGTCGGGCGCACGCTGCTGCTGGCACTGGCGATCTTCGCCGTCTGCTGCCTGCCGGCGCTCTTCGCCCTGCTCTTCTGCGCCGACGAGATCATCGACCGGGTGGTCTGCGGGTACGCCGAGTGGCGCGAGCGGCGGCGGGAACGCCGCACCATCGCCCGGCTCGACCGGGCGATCGAAGCCGACTCGTTGACCCGGGACATCGACCTGACCGAGTTCGACCGGGCCGGCCGGCGCCCACTCGAACAGCTCGCGGCGGACCTGCGCCGGCTCGGCGGGC
Organism: Micromonospora sp. ATA32; assembly: GCA_016802835.1. Taxonomy (GTDB): domain Bacteria; phylum Actinomycetota; class Actinomycetes; order Mycobacteriales; family Micromonosporaceae; genus Micromonospora. Next base: position 6,660 of record JAEVHO010000221.1, read on the forward strand.
ACCGGCTCGCCGCCTCCGACCGCTCGGTGGTCTGGCACGGCGCCGTCATCGGGGCGTACGACGAACGGCTCCGCACGGCCTGCCGGGCGCTGGGGATCGCCGAGCACATGGACGAGCTGGACGGGGTCGACCGGGAGATCGAACGGGTCCGGGTCGAGGGCCTGCTGCACGCCGCCGGGTTGACCCTGCCCGCCGCCCGGGCGGCTCACCACCAGCGGCACCGCTGACCGCCGGCGGGACGGGTTGAGGCTCTTCGTCGCGGTCTACCCGCCGCCCGAGGCGGTCGAGGACCTGAGCGCGCAGGTGTCCCGGCTCCGGGTCGGCGCCGCGGCGGCCGCCGGCGTCGACGTACGGCTGGCGGACCCGGCCCACGCACACATCACCGTCGCCTTCCTCGGCGACGTCGAAGCGGACCGGCTCGTCGACGTGGAGAGCGCCCTCGGGCTCGCCGCCGAGGCGTCCCGAGCCAGCCGGAGCGCCTACCCGCAGCTCCGCCTCGGTGGGGGCGGACGGTTCGGCCGGGGCCGCTTCACCGTCCTCTGGGTGGACGTGCTCGGTGAGGTCGACGCGCTGCGGATCCTGGTCCGGCTGGTCCGGTCCGGGCTGAGTCAGGCCCGCCTGCCGTACGACGAGAAGCCGTTCCGGCCACACCTGACCATCGCCCGGCCCGGCGACCGGCTCGACCCGGTCGACTTGACGGCCGACCGGGCCACCCTCGCCGACTACGTCGGGCCGGCCTGGCCGGCGACCGAGCTGGTGCTGGTACCGCAGCCACCCCGGCCCCCGGTCGACGTACGACCGGCTCGCCGCCTGGTCACTGTGACGTGCCCGCCGCGGTGACCGGTCGGCCGATCGCGGGAGTGGGGTTACCAGGCCCAGGCCTCGGGGCCGGGGCCGCCGGCGCCGACCGGCGGGAAGAGTTCGTCGAGCCGCTTCGAGGTCGCCTCGTCGAGGTCGACGTCGAGCGCGCCGAGCGAGCGGTCGAGCTGGTCGACGGTGCGCGGGCCGATGATCGGGGCGGTCACCCCGGGCCGGGAGAGCAACCAGCCGAGCGCCACGTCGGCCGGGTCGTGACCGAGGTCCGCGCAGAGCTTCTCGTACGCCTCGATGGTCGACCGGTGCTCCACGAGCGCATCGGCGGCCCGGCCGCTGGTGCCGCGCGCGGCGCCGCCCTCGGCCATCTTGCGCAGCACCCCGGCGAGCAGTCCGCCGTGCAGCGGCGACCACGGGATGATGCCCAGCCCGTAGTGCTGGGCGGCCGGCACCACCTCGAGCTCGACGTGCCGGGTCAGCAGGTTGTAGATGCACTGCTCGGCGACGAGACCGAGGAAGTTGCGCCGCCCGGCCGCCGCCTGCGCCTGGGCGATGTGCCAGCCGGCGAAGTTCGACGAGCCGACGTAGATGACCTTGCCCTGGGCGACCAGGGTCTCCATCGCCTGCCAGATCTCCTCCCACGGTGTGGTACGGGAGATGTGGTGCATCTGGTAGAGGTCGATCGTGTCGGTCTGCAGCCGGCGCAGTGAGTCCTCACACGCCCGGATGATGTGCCGGGCGGAGAGCCCCTGGTCGTTGGGCCACTCGCCCATCTTGCCGTAGACCTTGGTGGCAAGGACGACCTTGTCGCGCCGGCCACCGCCCTGGGCGAACCAGCGTCCGATGATCTGCTCGGTGATCCCCTCGCCGGTCTGCCAGCCGTAGACGTTGGCGGTGTCGAAGAAGTTGATGCCGTGTTCCAGCGCCCGGTCCATGATGGCGAAGCTGTCCGGCTCGCTGGTCTGCGGGCCGAAGTTCATCGTGCCGAGGCAGAGCCGGCTCACCGACAGACCGGTGCGTCCCAGATTCGTGTACTCCATGAAGCCCACCCTGCCACGGCGGCACTTCGAGTGCCTCGCGTTGCCGGGCGGCGAACCGCCGCCCGGCAAACCGATGCGTCAGGAGGACTCGCGGGCCGCCGGGCCGCTGCCGAAGAGCACGTCGTCCCAGCTGGGCAGCGCTTGCGCGGCTTGCCGGAGGAGTCGGTCGACTCGGCGGCCGGTGCGGCGGTCCGGCGTGGCCGGAGCACCGCCAGCGAAGGCACGGCCGGCACCTCCTTGGGCGCGTCCCGAGTCTCGTCGAACGCCGAACCCTGACCACCGCCGAGCGCGCGGCGCCCCCGCCACCGACGGCCCCGCTGCCGGGGCCGCGTCCTGGGCGCCCGGCGACGCGGGTCGAG
>JAEVHO010000222.1 GCA_016802835.1 Micromonospora sp. ATA32
ACCGGCCGCCGGCGGCCCGGGGCCGCGCGTGCGACCCGGCGACGTCGGCGGGCGGTACGACGGCGGCCGGAGCGGCCGCGCCCTCCCCCCGGGTCGCGGCTGACCAGACATCCTGCTCCGGCGTCGGCTGAGAATCATGCCCGGTACGGGTGGCCTCGCGCCACACGTCGTCGCCGTCGCCCTCACCGGCGGGTCGTCCGGCCGGCTCCGTCGCCTCCCGGGAGCCCGGTTCCGGCGCACCGGCCGAGGCGAACTCCCGCAGCAGGCTCGCCACTCCGGCCGCCAGATCGCCGGCGCCGGTGGCGAGCCGCTCGGCGAATTCGGGACTAGGATCACGCAACGCCGCGATCCCCCGGCACACCGGGCAGATGCAACATTCCGCCGTACCGGTGGCGAAACCCGCACCGGTCGCGCCGTCCGGGCCACCGCGTCGGCGAACGGGCCGGTCGATCGGCCGCCCCCCGCGCTGTGACCGAGGACACCCGACAGGATCCCACCGAGCGGACCCCACGGACCCGCCCCGGGCCCCGAGGTGGCCAGCCGCGCCGTCGCCAGCAGCGTGGCGACCAGCCGCTCAGCCTCTTCCCGGGCCGAACCCGGCTGCGTACCTCCCATGGTCGGCTCCTCTACCGTGGCGACCGGGCCGCCGGTGGTCGCGTCACTGCGCCGCACCGCGTGTTTCTACCCGGCGCTTGAGCTGCTTCAACGCGGCATCCATGATCATCTTCTCGGCCTTGCGGCGAAACATCCCGAGCATCCCGACGGAGAGCTCGACCTCGAGGGTGTAGGTCACCGTCGAGCTGCCGTCCGGGTTACCGATCAGGTCGTACGACCCCCGCTGGGCCCGCTGCATCTTCGACGGGGCCACCAGGTGCCACTCGATCCGGGAGAGGTCCTCGGCGTACTCGTAGGCCAGCACGTACTCGTCGGCCATCACCCCGGCGTCGATGGTGAACCGGACCTGGCTGGCGTACCCGTCCTCGTACTCCTCGATCACCTCCACCCGCTGCACCGCGTCGGTCCATTCCGGGTAACGGGGGAAGTCGCAGATGACCGCCGCCACCCGATCCGGTGGCGCGCCGATGGTGATCGACTGGGTGGAGGAGTCCGCCATGGGGGGAGGCTACCCGGCGCCGGCCCCGCCCGCGCCGGACCACCCCCCGCCACGCCCGCCGCGTGGCCGGCGGGCAACCTGCCTACCCGACCCACCTGAGTGGGCGGGTAGGTTTCGACAGAGCCGACCCGTGGTGGCCGGCCGGGCCAGTGCGAGCACGAGGGAGTGCAGGTGCGCGAGTTCTCCGTCCCGCCGATCGTCACCATCGGCGACGCGGCAAACCTGACCGACCCGGTCTGGGACAACGCCGAGGTCGCCCCGGAGACGGTCCAGTTCGCCCGTCCCACCCCCGGGACCGGCGGCGGGCCCACGACCTGGACCGAGGTCACCTGCCGGCAGTTCCGCGACGAGGTCGTCGCGGTCGCCCGCGGCCTGATCGCGGCCGGCATCTCCGCCGGCGACCGGGTCGCGCTGATGAGCCGCACCCGGTACGAGTGGACCCTGCTGGACTACGCGATCTGGGCGGCCGGCGCGGTGACCGTGCCGATCTACGAGACCTCAAGCGCCGAGCAGGCCGCGTGGATCCTGGCCGACTCGGGCGCGGTCGCCGCCGTGGTGGAGACCAACGCGCACGCCACCATGATCGCCGGGGTACGCGACCGGCTGCCCGAGCTCGGCCAGGTCTGGCAGATCGAGCTGGGCGGGGTGGACGAGCTGGTCGCGGCGGGCGCCCAGGTCGACCCGGCGGAGGTCGACCTGCGTCGCAAGGCGGTCAAGGCCGGCGACATCGCCACCATCATCTACACCAGCGGCACCACCGGCCGACCCAAGGGCTGCGTGCTCACCCACCGGAACATGTACGCCGACATCGCCAACGCGGTGCCCGTGCTGCCGAACCTGTTCAACGCCGGTGCGGCGACCCTGCTCTTCCTCCCGCTCGCGCACGCCTTCGCCCGGCTGATCCAGATCGGCGTGGTGCAGGCCCGGGCCACCATGGCGCACTGCACCGACACCAAGAACCTGGTCGGCGAGCTGCAGCAGTTCAAGCCGACCTTCGTGCTCTCCGTCCCCCGGGTCTTCGAGAAGGTCTACAACGGCGCCCGGCAGAAGGCCGAGGCGGACGGCAAGGGCAAGATCTTCGACCGGGCCGAGCAGGTCGCCATCGCGTACAGCGAGGCGCTGGAGAGGCCCTCCGGCCCCGGCCTGGCGCTACGCACCCAGCACGCGGTCTTCGACAAGCTGGTCTACCGCAAGCTGCGCGCCGCGCTCGGCGGCCGGTGCCGGGACGCGATCTCCGGCGGCGCGCCGCTCGGCGCCCGGCTGGGCCACTTCTTCCGGGGCATCGGGGTGACGATCCTGGAGGGCTACGGCCTGACCGAGACCTCCCCCGCCGCCGCCGCGAACCTGCCCAGCGGCACCCGGATCGGCACCGTGGGCCGCCGCTGCCCGGGGTCACCGTCCGAATCGAGGACGATGGGGAGATCCTGCTCTCCGGCGACCTGATCTTCCAGGGCTACTGGCGCAACGAGACGGCCACCGCCGAGGCGCTCACCGACGGCTGGTTCCGCACCGGCGACCTGGGCCAGCTCGACGACGACGGCTACCTCAGCATCACCGGCCGCAAGAAGGAGATCATCGTCACCGCCGGCGGCAAGAACGTCGCCCCGGCCGTCCTGGAGGACCAGGTCCGCGCGCACCCGCTGATCAGCCAGTCCGTGGTGGTCGGCGACCGCCAGCCGTTCATCGCGGCGCTGGTCACCATCGACGAGGAGGCGCTGCCGAAGTGGCTGGCGGCGCACGACCTGCCGGCGACCATCACGGTCGCGACCTGCGCGGGCACGAGGCGCTGCGGGCCGAGATCCAGGGCGCGATCGACGCCGCGAACCAGTCGGTCTCCAAGGCCGAGGCGATCAAGGTCTTCCGGATCCTGCCGCAGGACTTCACCGAGGCGACCGGGGAGCTGACCCCGTCGCTCAAGGTCAAACGGCAGGTCGTGCACAAGAACTACGCGGCGGAGATCGCCGAGATCTACCGCGGCTGACTACGATCCGTCACGTGCCCGCCTCGACCCCCGCACCACCCCAGACGCATCCACTGGCCGCCGCCGCGCGCCTGGTGATGCTCGCGCTGGTCGCCGTCCTGACCCTGATCGCCACCCGCCGCGTCGACCAGCTCTGGTGGATCGCGCTGCTCGCCGTGGCCGGGCTGCCCGCCGTGCTGGCGCCGCAGCACCGGCTGCTCGGCCCGCTCAGCCGGGTGGCAGAGGTGGTGGTGCTGGGCCTGGCGGCGAGCCAGGTTGCCGCGGTCGCCGCCATCGGCGGCCCGATCGGCGGGCTGGGCGCCTCGGCGGTGCTGCCGTACCTGGCGGTGCCGGTGACCGTCACCGCGCTGCGCCGACGGTTCCGCGAGGGCGCGGCGCTGCTCGCGGTCACAGCGGCCACCCTGCTGGTCGCCGGCGCGCTGACCGAGGTCGACGGCGTCCGGCAGCTCGGCCAGCCCGGCTACCTGGCGGTCTGCGCGCAGTGGCTGATCCTGGCCGGGCTCGGCCTCTACGCCGCCGGCACGCTGCACCAGGTGATGCGGTTCCGCGGCGAGGGCAAGCCCCAGCCGTACGCGGAGGCGACCCGGCTGCTGACCCAGCTGCGCAGCGTGGCCCGACAGTTGCCCGGGGCGACGCTGGACCCGGGCAGCATCTCCGAGCACCTGCTGGAGGAGCTGCGTACCGTCGCCCCGGCCGAGCGGGCCGCGGTGCTCTCCGCCAGCGGCGGCGGCCGGCTGGTGGTGCTGGCCCAGGTCGGGGTCGACCGGGTCGACTGGGAGACCACGCTCGACGCGGACTCGGCGATCGCGACGCCTGGGCAGCCAGCAGCCGATGACCGCGGCCCGCTCGCAGTCCCGCTCGCACCGGGGCGGCGACGTCTCCGCGCTGGTCGTCCCGCTGGTCGCCGGGGTCCGCACGGTCGGACTGGTGACCCTGGAGGCCGACGCCGCGCACGCCTACCCGCCCGAGGTGGTGGCCCGGGTGACCGCCCTGACCCGGCCGGCCGCGCTGCGGCTGGAGGCCGCGCTGCTCTTCGACGAGGTGCGCTCGCTGGCCACCAACGAGGAGCGGCAGCGGCTGGCCCGGGAGATCCACGACGGCGTGGCCCAGGAGCTGGTGATGGTCGGGTACGGCATCGACAACGCCATGGCCACTGTCTTCGACGACGCGGAGGAGACCGCCGAGGCGCTGCGTACGCTGCGCGCGGAGGTCACCCGGGTGATCCAGGAGCTGCGGCTGAGCCTCTTCGAGCTGCGCAGCGAGGTGGACCGGCACGGTGGCCTGGCCGCCGCGATCGCCGAGTACGCCCGCACCGTCGGCGCCTCGGGCGGGCTGCGGGTGCACCTGTCGCTGGACGAGTCCACCGCCCGGCTCCCCGCGGCCACCGAGGCCGAGCTGCTGCGGATCGCCCAGGAGGCGGTGACCAACGCGCGCAAGCACGCCGGGGCGTCGAATCTGTGGGTCACGTGCGAGGTGGACCCCCCGTACGCCCAGATCGAAGTGTCGGATGACGGTCACGGGATGGCTGACCAGCGCCCCGACGGGCGGTACGGTCTTGCGATCATGGCCGAGAGAGCGGAACGTATCCGGGGCCGGTTGGAGATCAGGCCGCGCCAACCCAGCGGCACGACCGTTGCGGTGGTAGTCGGCTCCTCGCCGCGGCGGGATAAGGTGCGCGGGAGCGCAGCAGCAGAAGGGGAGTAACCCGAGGATGACCACAAGTCCGACACCGGCCACTCGTACCAAGGTCCTCCTTGTCGACGATCACGATCTGATCCGCAAGGGTCTGCGGCACGCCTTCGAGCGGGACCGTCAGTTCGAGGTCGTCGGTGAGGCCGCGACCGCGGCGGAGGGCGTACGCCAGGCGGGTGCGCTCCAGCCGGACGTGGTGATCATGGATCTCCGGCTGCCCGACGGCAGCGGCCTGGAGGCCACCCGCGCGCTGCGCAAGGCCAGCGCGACGATGGGCATCGTGGTGCTCACCATGTACGCCGGCGACGACCAGCTCTTCGGCGCGTTGGAGGCCGGGGCGAGCGCGTTCGTGCCGAAGACCGCGCCCGCGGACGAGGTGGTGGCCGCAGCCCGGCACGCCGCCTCCTCGCCCAGCGCCTTCACCGCAGCTGACCTGGCCGAGGCGATGAAGCGCCGGCTGGCACCGTCGGGCCCCCAGCTCTCCCCCCGGGAGGGCCAGGTGCTCCGGCTGCTGGCCGACGGCATGAGCGTGGCGGGCATCGCCAAGCAGCTCTTCGTCAGCGAGTCGACCGCCAAGACGCACATCTCCAAGCTCTACGAGAAGCTGGGCGCGGCCAACCGGGCGCAGGCGCTGATGACCGCGCTGCGGCTGGGCCTGCTCGAGGCGCCCGACGCGCCGAAGTTCTGACCCTTCCAACCCGTCGATCAAGAGGTTCGCGTCCGGCCGGCTGCCGGCCGGCGCGGACCTCTCGGTCCATCTCGGCCGGTCGACGACGGGGCACCTCGCTCTGGTCACCCGGGCACCGGACGGGCAGAATACTCGGGGTGACCCGTGCGGGCGGCGTTTCCCGCGTTGTCGACAAAGGGGTGAGGGCATGCAGCGGCCGGACTGGGCACCCGACACGATCGACATCGAGCGCCCCAGCGTGGCCCGCATGTACGACTACTATCTCGGCGGTTCGCACAACTTCGCCGCCGATCGGGCGGCTGCCCAGGCGATGGTGGCGGCCGTGCCCGAGGCGCCGCTGATGGCCCAGGCCAACCGGGCCTTCCTCCGCCGGGCGGTGCAGTTCCTGGTGGAGTCGGGCGTCCGGCAGTTCCTCGACATCGGCTCGGGCATCCCCACCGTCGGCAACGTGCACGAGATCGCCCAGCGGGTCGCGCCCGACTCGCGGGTGGTCTACGTGGACGTCGATCCGGTGGCGGTGGCGCACAGCCGGGAGATCCTCAGCGGCAACGACCGGGCCACCGTGCTCCGGGAGGACCTGCGCAACCCGGAGCGGATTCTGACCCACCCCGAGGTCACCAAGCTGCTCGACCTCACCGAGCCGGTCGCTGTGATGATCGTGGCGGTCCTGCACTTCGTGGCGCCCGAGGACCGGCCGGACGAGATCCTCCGGACCCTGCGCGGCGCCCTGGCACCCGGCAGCTACCTGGTGATGTCCCAGGCCAGCGACGACGGCCGCAGCGAGAGCGGTGAGCGGGCCGAGGCGGAGCGGGTCTACCGCCGCACCGACAACCAGCTCTGGATCCGCGGCCGGGCCGAGCTGACCGGGCTCTTCGACGGCTTCCAGCTGGTCGAGCCCGGTGTGGTCTGGGTGCCGCAGTGGCGACCGGAGTCCCCGGAGAGCGCGGAGGACGCCGAACGGGCGGTGTTCATGGGTGGCGTCGGGCGACTCGGTGGGTGAGCCGGCAGCGGCGTCCCGGTCCTGCCCCGGCACCTTCGCCCGGGCCTGGGCCAAGGCGGTCTCCGGCACCAGCTACCTGCCGATGACCCAGGTCCAGCTGGAGACGCTGCTGCAACGGCTCACCGAGCGGCTGGCGACGGGCCTGCTGGCGGAGCCGTTCGACCTGCGCATCGGCCAGCAGGTGGGCGCCGAGCTGGTGGCCGCGCACATCGCCTCGGCCGAGGGGCTGGGCCGGACCATCGAGGTCATCGAGCTGCGGCTGCTGCGCGACCTCGGGCTGGTCGCCGACGACGTCGAGGACCGGATGGCCCGGCTGCTGGCCGCCGTGGCCACCGGGTACGCCCGGGCCCTGCGGGACCGCACGCTCGACGAGCAGGAGTCGATCCGCCGGGCGGCGATGATCGCCCGGGCGCAGGCGGAGCGGGCGCTGCGCGACAGCGAGGCGCGGTTCCGGCACCAGGCCACCCATGACCCGGTGACCGACCTGCCCAACCGCACGCTCTTCACCGAGCGGCTGGCCGCGGCGATCGACGAGCCCGACCGGGGCGCGGAGCGGGTCGGCGTCTGCTTCCTCGACCTCGACCGGTTCAAGGTGATCAACGACTCCCTCGGCCACCAGGTCGGCGACCTGCTGCTGGTCACGGTGGCCGACCGGCTGCGCCGGATCCTCGGCGAGCACCTGGTCGCCCGGCTCGGCGGCGACGAGTTCGTCATCCTGGTGCAGCGGACCGGCTGCACCGACGACGTGGTCAAGGTCGCCGAGGCGGCACTGGCCGCGGTGAGCGAGCCGGCCCTGATCGCCGGGCACGAGCTGACCGTCTCGGCCAGCATCGGGATCGTGGAACGCCAGGTGGCCGGCACCAACCCGGTCGAGCTGATGCGGGCCGCCGACAGCACGCTGCACTGGGCGAAGGCTGCCGGCGGGGCGCGCTGGTCGCTCTTCGACGCCGACCGCAACCGTCGCGACCTGGCCCGGTACGCCCTCTCCGCGGCGATCCCCACCGCGCTGGACCGGGGTGAGTTCTACCTCGACTACCAGCCGCTGACCTCGCTGCGGGACGGGACGGTGCTCGGCATGGAGGCGTTGGTCCGGTGGCGCCACCCCGAGCTGGGGGTGCTCCGCCCGGACAGCTTCATCGGGCTGGCCGAGGAAACCGGGCTGATCGTCCGGCTCGGCGGCTGGGTGCTCGCCGAGGCCTGCCGGGAGGCGGAGAGCTGGTCGGCCGACCGCGCCGCCGCGCCGTTCGTCAGCGTCAACCTCGCGGTTCGCCAGGTGCACCGGCCCGGTCTGGTGCAGGAGGTGCGCGGCCTGCTGCAGCGCACCGGCCTGCCGCCGGAGCGGCTCCAGCTGGAGATTACCGAGAGCACCATGATGAGCACCGCCGAGGAGCCGGTACGCGCCCTGCGGATCCTCGCCGACCTGGGCGTACGGATCGCCATCGACGACTTCGGCACCGGCTACTGCAACCTGGCGTACCTGCGGGACCTGCCGGTGACCGAGCTGAAGGTGGCCGGGGAGTTCGTGGCCGGGCTGCGTGCCACGCCGGTCGACCCGGCCAGCCGCACCGACGAACGGATCCTCGCCTCGCTGGTCTCGCTGGCGCACGCCCTCGGCCTGACCGTCACCGCCGAGGGGGTGGAGACGGCCGGGCAGGCCGAGCGGCTGCGGGCGATCGGCTGCGACGCCGGCCAGGGCTGGCACTTCGGCCGCCCCGGCCCCGCCCGCGCGCATCCTCGACCGGGTCCGCTGACCCTCCCGCCCAGATGGCGCCGCCCTCCGCCCTGATCGGCCGGGCGCCCTTCCCGGCCACGGGCCGACGCTCGGCGGGCCGGTCAGCCGGCGAGCCAGTGCGGCCATCCGCTGCGCCTGGGTATCCCAGCGCCACTCCCGCTCCACCCAGGCCCGGCCGGCGGCGCCGAGCTGGCGGGCCAGGTCCCGGTCGGCCAGCAGCGTCGCCACCCGGTCGGCGAGCTGGGCGACGTCGCGGCCGCGGACCACGTACCCGGTCTCACCCTCACGGACCGCGTCCGGGGCGCCGCCCGAGTCGCCGGCGACCACCGGCAGCCCGCTCGCGGACGCCTCCAGGTAGACGATCCCCAGTCCCTCGACGTCCAGGCCGCCGTTGCGGGTCCGGCACGGCATTGCGTAGACGTCGCCGGCGGCGTAGTGGGCGGGCAGCTCGGCCGTGGGCAGGGACCCGGTGAAGACCACGTCCCGTTCCACACCCGACTGCCGGGCCAGCTTCTCCAGCGCGGCCCGGTACGGCCCGCCGCCGACCACCAGCAGCGCGGCGTCGGGGCACCCGGCGGCGGATCTCCGGCATCGCCCGGATCAGCATGTCCTGGCCCTTGCGCGGAACCAGCCGGGACACGCAGACCACCACCGGCCG
>JAEVHO010000223.1 GCA_016802835.1 Micromonospora sp. ATA32
GGTGGTGGAGTCGGCGCCGGCGCGTTCGGCCGACGAGGCGGTCGCGCCGCGACCGGCTCGGCTACCCGGTGGCGCTCAAGGCCGCCGCCCCGGGCCTGCGGCACCGGCTCGACCTCGGTGCGGTCCGTCTCGACCTGGCCGACCCGGTCGCCGTCTACCGGGCGTACGCGGAGATGGCCGAGGTCTTCGGCGCGGACGCCCTGGTGCAGCCGATGGTCCCACCCGGGGTGGCCTGCGTGGTGGAAGTGGTGGAGGATCCGGCGTTCGGGCCGGTGGTCGGGTTCGGCCTCGGCGGGGTCGCCACCGAGCTGCTCGGCGACCGGGCCTGGCGGGCCGTGCCGTTGACCGACCTCGACGCCGCCGAGCTGGTCGACGAGCCCCGGGCCGCACCGCTGCTGCGGGGGCACCGGGGCGCCGCGCCGGTGGACCGGGCAGCCCTGGCCGACCTGCTGCTGCGGGTCGGGCGGCTCGCCGACGAGCAGCCCCGGCTCCGCTCGCTGACGCTGAACCCTGTGCTCGCCCGGCCGGACGGCATCTCCGTGCTGCACGCCAGCGTCCGGATCGGCTCGGCCGGGACCCGCCCGGACACCGGCCCCCCGCCGCCTCTGACCCGCCGCCTCTGACCCGCCGCCGAACCGCCGCGGCCCCGGCCGCGGGCCGGCTTCCGGGCCGCGCCGGGGGAACGGTCAGGCGCGGCTGGAGATCTGCTGGACGGCCCAGGCGTTGCCGTCCGGGTCGGTGAAGAAGACGAAGCCGACGTTGTCCAGCGGGTCCGGCACCGGGCGCGGGTTCTCGCCCAGCACCTGCACCTCGCCGACCTCGACACCCCGCTCGACCAGTTCCGCGCGGGCCTTGTGGATGTCGGGGACCACCAGCTGAAGGCCCTTCAACGAGCCGGGTGGCATGTCCGGCACGACACCCGTGCCGATCACGATCGAGCAGCCCGAACCCGGGGGAGTCAGCTGCACGATCCGCACCTCGTCGCCGATCCGGGTGTCGTGGTCGACGGCGAAGCCGAGCTGGTCGGCGTAGAAGGCCTTGGCCCGGTCCACGTCGGAGACGGGCACGACCACCACTTCCAGTGTCCAGTTCACGGTGTCTCTCCTTCGGTTGTTACCACGGTCTCACCCGGATACGACTGGTCGTCGAAGAGCGGTGCTGATCAGGCGCTCGGGTGGCGAGACCTCCAGGTACACCCCGCGCTGCGTCATCTCGGCGCCGTCCGGACCGCGGGAGACGAAGCGCCAGCGACCGCCCACCCGCAGGTCCACCTCGCACCCGGTCAGGTGCCAGCCCCGGGCGCCGTACCACCGGGTCAGCAGGTCGGGCCGGGTGAAGGCGGCGAACATCAGGTGCCGGGGCGCGTCGAAGACCCGGGTCAGCACGATGTCGCGGTCGCCCGGCGTGGCGACCGTCAGCGTCGCCGCGACGTCCCTCACCGTCGGTCTCCCGGTTCCGCCGCCGGAAGGTCCCCGGATCCGCCGGCCGGTCAAGCAGCACGCCGCCGACGGGTACGCGACGAGGCCCCGGCGAACCGCCGGGGCCTCGCGCGCACCGCTGCTCAGCAGGCGTACGCCTCCAGGCGCTGCGCCCGCTCCGGGGCCCGCAGCTTCAGCAGGGTGACCTTCTCGATCTGCCGGATCCGCTCCCGGGAGAGGCCGAACTCCCGGCCGACCTCGTCCAGGGTGCGCTGGCGGCCGTCGTCCAGGCCGAACCGGAGCCGGATGACCGCCTGTTCGCGCTGGGAGAGGGTGGCCAGCACGACCCGCACCTCGTTGCGCAACTCGCCCTGGGCGGCGGCGTCACCGGGCTCGGCAGCCGGGTCGACGGCGGCGACGAAATCGCCGAGCGCGCTCTCGCCGTCCTCGCCGACGGCCTGGTCGAGGCTGACCGGCTCCCGGTCGTACGAGATCAGCTCGATGACCTGGAACTCGGGGATCTCCAGCGCGGTGGCCACCTCGGCGACGGTGGGCTCCCGGCCCAGGGTGACGGAGAGTTCGCGGCGGGCCCGGACCATCCGGTTGACCTGCTCGACCATGTGCACCGGGATGCGGATGGTGCGGGCCTGGTCGGCCATCGCCCGCGTGATCGCCTGCCGGATCCACCAGGTGGCGTACGTGGAGAACTTGTAGCCCTTGGCGTAGTCGAACTTCTCGACCGCGCGGATCAGGCCGAGGTTGCCCTCCTGGATCAGGTCCAGGAACGCCATCCCGCGGCCGGTGTAGCGCTTCGCGATGCTGACCACCAGCCGCAGGTTCGCCTCCAGCAGGTGGTCCTTCGCCCTGCGGCCCTGCGCCGCGACCAGCTCCAGGTCGGCCCGCAGCGCGGTCGAGACCGGCGTGCAGGTCGTCAGCTTCTCCTCCGCGAAGAGCCCGGCCTCGATCCGCTTGGCCAGCTCGACCTCCTGCGCGGCGCTGAGCAGCTTGGTCCGACCGATCCCGTTGAGGTACGCCCGGACCAGGTCGGTGGAGATGCCGCGCTCGTCGGTGGCGTCCAGGTCGGTCAGGCTGTCGGTGCCGTGCTCGGCGTCGACGGCGGCGGCCGGGCGCGTCTGGTGCTCGATCATCTGCAGGACCATCTCTGTCTCTCCCCGTGTCCACTTTCTGTGCCGCGTACCGGCCCAGTGGTGCCGATGACACCCAGCTTGGCGGTCGGGGCGTGAAACGGGAGTGAGGTGATCGGGCACCCGACAGCAATCCGGTCGGGAGCCGGGCGGGCGAACCGGTCGGCCATCCGGGTGCGGATCGGTACTTCCCGGGTGTGTCGACCGCCGGACCGCTTGCCCTGGCCGGTTACCGTGCCAGCGGTCGGCCAGCGGGGCCGGCCTGGGACAGGTGACGGAGGACGTGGTGGTCTTCAAGCGGCTCATGCAGGCGATGGGTGTGGGCGGTCCGTCGGTGGACACCGTGCTGGCCAACCCGAACTGCCGCCCCGGCGGCCAGTTGGAGGGCCGGATCCAGCTCGCCGGCGGCGACCACCCCGTCGACGTCTCCTACGTGGCGCTGGGCCTGGTGACCCGGGTCGAGGTGGAGAGCGGGGACAACAACTACGACACCACGCAGGAGTTCCAACGGCGTCAGGTGACCGGCGCGTTCCGGCTGGAACCGGGGCAGCGGCACGACATCCCGTTCCGCTTCGACGTGCCCTGGGAGACCCCGGTCACCGAGCTGTACGGGCAGCACCTGCACGGTATGACCATGGGTCTGCGTACCGAGCTGGAGGTGGCGCGGGCGGTCGACAAGGGAGACCTGGACGCGGTGGCGGTGCACCCGCTGCCGGCGCAGGAGCGGCTGCTGGAGGCGCTGCTGCGGCTGGGCTTCCGGTTCGCCCGCGCCGACGTGGAGCGGGGCCACATCTACGGGGTACGGCAGAGCCTGCCGTTCTACCAGGAGATCGAGTTCCAGCCGGCGCCGCAGTACGCCCGGGCGATCAACCAGCTCGAGGTCACGTTCATCGCGGACCCGCAGCAGATGCAGGTGGTGCTGGAGATCGACAAGCGGGGCGGTGTCTTCACCGAGGGCCGCGACGCCTTCGGCCGCTTCACCGTCGACCACGCCACCGCCGACCGCACCGACTGGACCGCCCAGCTCGACGCCTGGCTCAACCAGTCCATCCAACGCCGCGGCCTCTTCTCCTGAACCTTTGACCCTCTGACCCCGGGGCGGAGGTCAGAGGTCCAGGAGGATGGTGCGGGGCCCCACGTTGACGCTCTCGACCAGCATCTGGGTGCGGAAGCGGCCGGTCTCCACCTTGGCGCCACGGTCGCGCAGGGCCTCCACCACCGCGGTGACCAGGGGTTCGGCGAGTTCGGCGGGGGCGGCCGCCGTCCAGCTGGGCCGTCTGCCCACCGCGCGCATCAGCCAGTCACCGGTTCGATGATGCCGCGCTCGACCAGGTGCGCCACGATCGGGCCGGCCGCCTCGGCCAGCTCGTCCGGCGTCACGTCGTGCGCGACGGCCAGCAGGGCCAGTTGGTCGCGCAGCGGCAGCCGTCCGTCGCAGCCGCCCACCAGGGCCAGCACCAGCGGGTCGATCTCCTCGGTCCAGCGCAGCCCGTGCGGCATCGCCAGCACCTGCCGGTCCACCGCCCAGCCGTCGTCGCCCATGGTGGCCTCCTGCCGCAGCTGGAGCCCCTCGGCCGCCCGGTAGCGCTCGGCGAGCAGGCCGTCGGTGTCGCGTACCCGGAGGAAGTCCTGGCGGTCGAACCAGGCGGCGACCTGGTCGCCCATCGGGGGTTGCACCCGCTGCCGCAGGTCCTCCACCCGGACCATCGGCTGGTCGTGCCCGCCGCGGCGCAACGACACGATCCCGAAGCCGATCGCCTCGACCTTGTGCGCGTCGAACCAGTCCAGCCAGGCCGCCATCCGCTGCGGGTCGGCCGCCTCGCCGACGTCGGTCAACCACAGATTGACGTACGCCATCGGGTCGGCCACCTCGCGCTGGATCACCCAGGCGTCCAGGCCGGTGCCGGCGAACCAGCCGGCCACCCGCTCGCCCCAGTCCTCGCCGGCGACGTGCACCCAGTTGGCCAGGTACTGCATGGTGCCGCCCTCGGTGAGCAGGCCCGGCGCGGCGGCGGCCAGCTCGGCCCCGATCGCGTCGCCGACCCGCCCCGAGTCGCGGTAGACGTGCGTGGTGGTGCCCGGGCCCACCACGAACGGCGGGTTGCTCACCACCAGGTCGAACCGGCGTCCGGCGACCGGGGCGACCATGTCGCCGCGGAGCAGCTCCCAGTCCTGGCCGTTCAGGGCGGCGGTGGTCGCCGCGAAGCGCAGCGCCCGCTCGGACACGTCGGTGGCGGTGACCCGGCGGGCGTGGGTGGCCAGGTGCAGGGCCTGTACGCCGGAGCCGGTGCCCAGGTCCAGCGTGGTGTCCACCGGCCGGCGGACGGTCGCGCCGATCAGCGTCTGGGTCGCCCCGCCGATGCCGAGCACGTGCTCGGAGTGCAGCGGCCGGCCGGGCCGGGCGCTGGCCGGCACGTCGGCGAGCACCCACCAGTCGTCGCCGTACGGCTCCAGGTCCAGACCCATCCGCAGGCCGTGGCCGTGCCGCTCGACCAGGCCGCCGGCCAGCGCCTCGGCGACGGTCAACGGTGCCAGCGCGGCGGCGACCGCCTCCTCCGACTCGGTCTGCTCGCAGATGAACACCCGGATCAGGGTGCCGAGCGGATCGCGGTCCTCGGTGGCCCGCAGCGCGGCCCGGAAGTCGTTGCGGGCCGCCCCACCGGTGGCCTGCGCGCCGAGCCGGGCGGCGATGCCGTTCGACGTGTACGGGGCCCGGGTCAGCGCGGTGCGCAGCGCCTCGACGCCGGCGGGGGAGAGCAGCATGTCGTGTTCGTCCACATCGCCATCCTGCCTCCCGGCCCGCCCGCTCCCGTCACCGCCCGGGAATTCACCGCCCGGGGTCGCACTGCGCCGCAGTCCGGCGAGGATGGTGTGGGCGGCGGTCCGGCACGGCAGGATGGCGGGCATGACGCTCTCGTTGCCCATCGACCCGGAGGCCAACCGGCTGCTCGAGCGCAGCCCGCTGGCCCTGCTCGTCGGCATGGTCCTCGACCAGCAGGTGCCCATGGAGAAGGCGTTCTCCTCGCCGTACGTGCTGGCGCAGCGGCTCGGTCACGAGCCGGACGCCCGGGAACTGGCCGGGTACGACCCGGAGGCACTGGTCACCATCTTCGCCCAGCCGCCCGCGTTGCACCGCTTCCCGAAGGCGATGGCGGCCCGGGTGCAGGAGGTGAGCCGGACCCTGGTGGACCGGTACGACGGCGACCCGGCCCGGCTCTGGTCCGACGCCGCCGACGGTGCTGAGCTGCTCCGCCGCATCGGTGAGCTGCCCGGCTTCGGCCGGCAGAAGGCGCAGATCTTCCTGGCCCTGCTCGGCAAGCGGTTCGACGTGCGTCCGGACGGGTGGCGGGAGGCGGCGGGCGGGTACGGCGAGCCGGACGCGTACCGGTCGGTGGCCGACGTCACCGACCCGGACTCGCTGCGCCGGGTCCGCGAGTACAAGCAGCAGATGAAGGCGGCGGCGAAGGCGGCCAAGGGCTGACGCAACCGGGCAGCCGCCCCCTCGTTGAGATCGTCAGGCGGCGGCGACGGGTGGGGGATGACGGAGGAACGGGGCGCGGAACTCCTGCGGCACGGGAAGACCTCACCTCGGGCCACGTTCCTCGAACTCTTCTTCGACGTGGTGTACGTCTTCGCGCTCACTCGGGTGTCCTACCGGCTGGTCAGCGCCTTCACCACCAACCGGCAGACCTTGCTGCCCGAGGTGGGGCAGACGCTGCTGTTGCTGCTCGCACTCTGGCTCGTCTGGTCGCTGACGGCGTGGACGACGAGCCGCTACGACCCCCAGCGCCCGGCCATCCAGCTGGTCGTGGTCGGTTCCATGTTCGGCAGCATGGTCATGGCGGTGTCACTGCCCGAGGCGTTCGACACCCGGGGGCTCTCCTTCGTGCTGGGTTACATCCTCGTCCAGGTGGGCCGCCCGCTGTTCGTGGTGTGGGCGGTACACGGGCACCCGCAACGGCAGATCGCCACCGGGCTGCTCGTCTGGTCGTCCATCTCGGCGGTGCCGTGGCTCATCGGAGCGCTGGCCTCGAACGACGCCCGCGGGGTGTGGTGGACCCTGGCGCTGCTGGTCGACTACGGGTCGGCCTGGCTGGGCTGGCCGTTGCCCCGATTCGGCCGCGCGCCGACGTCCGGCTGGGCGATCACCGCGGAGCACCTGGCCGAGCGTTATCAGCAGTTCACCATCATCGCGATCGGCGAGATGATCCTCATCACCGGACTCGGCTTCACCGGCAGCGAGGTCGGTCCGGTCCGGTGGGTGGCCCTCGCCATCGCGTTCGGCACCTCGGTGCTGCTCTGGCGGATCTACTTCTACCGGGCCGGCACGCTGCTGGGTGACGCCGTCGCGGCGTCGCCGCGGCCGGCCCGGCTGGCCCAGTCGGCGACCTACACCCACCTGGTGATGGTGGCCGGCATCGTCACCACCGCCGTCGGCTACGACCTGGTGATCGCGCATCCGCTCGGGCACACGACCCGGCCTGGCTGCTCGCGATCATCGGTGGTCCGGCACTGTTCGTGGTCGGCCGGGCACGGTTCGAGTACGAGGTCTTCGGCCGGGTGTCCCCGTCCCGGCGGCCGGCCTGATCGCGCTGCTGGTGATGGCACCGGCGATGCTCCTCGTGCCGCCGCTCGCGGTCGGGGCGGCCACCACGCTCGTGCTGTCCGGGATCGCGGTGGCCGACGCGGTGCGGGCGCGGGGCCGGCCGCCCGAACGCCCGGCCCCGGCCCTGTGACGCCAGCCGTGGCGATCAGGCGGCGGTGGGCCGGGAGAGCGCGGCCAGCGCGCGCCGGACGTCGGCGAGCGAGACGGTCGCCGAGTCGTCCAGGTCGGCCAGGCCGGCCTCGATCCACTGCCGCATCAGTGTGGTGACCCCGATGCCCCGGGCGTCGGCGGCGGCCCGGACCCGCTCGTACGTCTCGAGCGGGAGGCGTACCGAGCGGGAGACCATGGGGACGTCGGTGTCGGGGGTTGGCAGCTCCACCGGCTGACTCTCGTCGATCAGCTCCGCGATCCGGTCGTCGCCGCTGTGGAACTGCTTGGTCGCGTCGTTACGGTTCATCGTCCACCGCCTCCTCATCGGCGAGATCTCCGCACGGCCTCGTCGTAGCGCTTGGACTCGGCGTCGCTCAGCTCACGGGCGGAGAGGATGTCCCAGTCGTTGTCGGTGCCGTCGGCCTCGGCGAGCAGCACGGCGAGCCGCCGCCCCCGGCGACCGGCCGCGTAGACGACCATCACGTCGTCGCCGAGGTGTCGGATGACCCGCCGGGTGCTGTGCAACGCCTCCCAGACTTCCCCTGGCGTGACGTCGTAGACCCGGAGATTGGCCAACGCCTCGTCGGTGAAGCTGAACCGGCTGCCCACGGCGAGAGCGTACCACGCGCGTAACACGAAAACGGATGCGTGGAATGTCGTTGATCCGGGGCTGCGAGTGACAGGATGGGTCGTATCCCCTCGAGGAGGTCGTGGTGAAGCATCAGGCGTACCAGCCGATCCTGATCACCGACGCCTCGCGCAGCCAGGATGATCAGCTCAACAGTCGCCAGCGGCGCTACGTCGTGATGATGTCGATCAGGGCGGGCTGTCTGATCGCGGGCGCCATCCTGGTCGGCGTGAAGGCCCCTTTGCTGTGGCTCTGGCTCCCGCTCTGCGGCCTCGGGATGATCCTCATCCCGTGGCTGGCCGTGCTGCTGGCCAACGACCGGCCGCCGAAGGAGGAGCACCGGCTGGCCAACCGGTTCCAGCAGCGGCACCGGGACGAGACTCCGCCGATGAGCCTCACTGCCGAGGAGCGCCCGCACAAGGTCATCGACGCCGAACCCTGACCGGCCCCGGGCGTCCCGCCGTGGTCAGCCCGCCGGCCGGGCCCCGATCGTCGAGACCGCCAGCGCGCCCAGGTCGCCGGCCCGGGCCAGCGCCGCCTCCGGACTCGCGCCGTCCAGCCAGGCGGCCAGCAGGCCCGCCCGCGAAGGCGTCCCCCGCCCCGGTGACGTCCACCACCGCGACCCGGCGGGCCGGCGCCACGCTGACCGTCGCGCTCCGGTCGACCCAGACCGCACCGGCGGCGCCGCGCTTGACCACCACCCGCCGGGCGGAGGCCGACAGCACCCGTGCCTGCGCCGCCGGGTCCATCCCGCCGGCAGCACGCCGGCCTCGTCCGCGTTGACCAGCAGCAGGTCGACGTCGCGTACCCAGGGCCAGGAAGGCCGCCGCGCCGACCCGCCGCAGCGGCGCCGCGGAGGCCGCGTCGACGCTGGTGGTGAGCCCGCGCTCGCGGGCGGCGGCCAGCGCGCGCA
>JAEVHO010000224.1 GCA_016802835.1 Micromonospora sp. ATA32
GACCGGCCGCCCCGGCGCAGGCCCGGGTCGCCGGCGCGGGCCAGACCAGGGTGGACAGCTCGGACAGGTAGGCGGCGCGGGCGTCGCTGGCCAGCGGGAGTCGGAGAACCATCAGCGAGCACGGACCGTCTCGGGTCGGGCCCGCAGCCCATTCGGGACGCTCCGGCCCGCCAGCGGTCGCCGGCGCTGCCGGTCGTTGCGGGCGAGCAGGGCGACCGAGATCAGGCCGTAGGCGAGGGTGGCTTCCAGCGCTCCGTAGGTGAACTGGAAGAAGAGCATCAGGACCAGCACCAGGCTGCCGGCGATCCCGATCGCGCTGTGGTCGTGCCGAAACCGCCAGAGGCACCAGAGGAAGAACGCGTTGTAGCAGAAGGCGCCGACGTACCCCTGGCCGACGAGCAGGCTCCAGAGCTGGCCGTTGCTGCCCAGCTCCCGGTTGCCGCACTGCTTGCAGTCGTCCGACTTGCCGATGGCGATCGAGCGGTTGCTCCCGATCAGCGCCCGGTTGCCGCCGTAGCCGAGGACCGGCGAGTGGTTCGCCGCGGTGACCGCGCCGGCCGACAGGGTCGTCCGGATGTCGTCGCTGTGCCCGTTCTGCAGGCGTTCGTCGAACGTCCGGCCGAGCGGTGTCGCGATGACCAGGATGCCGGTGAGCCCGACCGCCAGCGCCAGGCCGCCGAGCACCGCCATCCGGCCGCGCAGCGCCAGCCGGATGGCCACGTAGACCGCGGAGATGCCGATGCCGATCCAGAGGCCACGGTTGAGCGAGTGGACGATCGGAAAGATGGCGGCCACGGTGATGGCGATGCCGAGCAGCCGCCGCAGTGGGCCGCCCAGCACCACCCAGCCCACGATCAGCCAGATCAGCAGGATGGCGGTGTTCTCGCCCCAGGAGTTGGTGTACTCGAACGGGGCGGACGGCCGAGGCGAGCTGGCTTCTCCCACAATGATCTGCTGCACCTGGGCGAACTCGACGTTCATCAGCGAGGCGACGAACGGCTGGTCGGCGATCGACGCGGGCAGGATGAACCGCAGCGGGGCGACGAACCGCACGTCGGGCAGGAGCGAGCCGAGGTAGCCGCCGATGACCACCACGACGGCCATGAAGCCGAAGAGCCGGACCACCCGCTGTCGGGGCAGGTCCCGCTCGCGCGCGTTGAGGACGTAGAGCATGACGATCGTCATCGCGAGGTAGTTCGCCATCCGGATCGCCCAGCCGATGTACCGGCCGTCGCCCGACGGCGCGAGGGTGTCCGGTGCGGTCAGGTCGAGCATCGCGGCGGACAGGAACACCCAGAGCAGCAGTACGAGCCACAGCCCGAAGCCCGGCGGCACCCGTACGGCCCCACGGCGGCGCAGCTGGACCGCCATCGGGACGGCCATGATCATGAAGATGAAGGTGGACACCCCGAGCGCCCACCAGAGGGGGTAGAGCAGGAACAGGGCGGTCAGCGGCCAGCCGGGTGGCAGCCGCAGCGACCGGATGGGCAGCCGCCGGGGGGTCGCCGGTGGGGCGGGTGGCCCGTCCGGCGGGACGTGCTCGGGGGCCCGTATCGACCCCCGGAGCGGCCGGCGCGGTGCGACGGTTCTCATCTGACGGTGACCTTGGCGGTGGTTGGCGCGTAGATCACCCAGGTGTTGCCCGGCAGCGGCCGGAGCTGATAGCCGGCCAGGTCGGTCAGGTGGCAGACCAGGTTCTGGCCCGGCTTGCGCCACTTCGCCTTGGCCGCGAACGGCCCGGAGACCGCGACCGCGGCACCCTCGCCGAAAACGTTCGCCGCGGGCACCGAACGGGGCTCGGGGTGGCGCACGGTAAGCGTGCGGTAGGGCATGGTCAGGACCATCAGCGAGGTCGCGGTCACCGCGGTGGTGCCCACCTTGCCGACCCACACCGCCTTCTGCACGTCGTACCGCCAGGTCTGCGGCGGACCGCCGGGCACCGTCACGATGAGTTCGCCGGCGGCGGTGACGTCCCGGGTGGCCAGCGCGGTGCCGGGCTCCGCGTGGTCGAACAGCCCGGTCGGGGCGGTGCCGCCCTTGGGGGACGCCTTGTAGAGCGCCGCCGTCGAGATGTGGTGATCGGCGAACAGGCCTCCGCCGTCGTCGGGCGTGACGCCCTTGAGCCCGGAATTCTCGAACTGGGTCAGGAACCCGGTCGGCCCGCCGTCGTACCCGACGAAGGGGCGCAGGACGCCCAGGCTGCGGACGTCGACCGGATGGATCTCCGTGACCGGCCCGATCTTCGCCGCGTCGCGGGACTGGAAGACCGCCGTGAGGTGCAGCGTGTCCGACTCGGCGAACTCCAGGTAGACGAGGTCCGCCGAGGCCAGCCCGGCGGTGGCGGTCGACGTGGTCACCCGGATCGGGGGCCGCGACGGCCGGCCGGGCGGCGAGCGGGGCCGCGCTCACCGGTACGCCGGTCAGCGGCGCGGTGGGCAGCGCCGGGGTGGGTGTCGGCTGGGGTTCCGGTGCGCCCGGGTCGACCACCGCACTGCCGCCGACCGGTGGTGGTTCGCTACACGCCGTGGTGAGCCCGACCAGCAGGGCCGGGATGAGCGCGGCGCGGAGCAGATGCTGGGGGCTCACCCCAGGTCCTCGCCGGAGTCGAGCGCGTAGCCCGTCCGGGCCGGACCGTCGCCACCTCCGCCGTCCGCCCTCGACCGGTAGGTGCTGCCGTTACCGGTGCCGGTCACCGGGCCGGTCGGCCGGGCCGAGCCCGCCGACGGGCTGGCGCCGGGTGACCCTGTCGTCCCGCCCGAGTTCGTCGACCTCAGCCGGGGCAGCACCATGGTGGACTCGACGGACGGCACGCCGGTGGTCGGCCCCGGCCCCGGCTTGGGTCGGGCGGCCGGCAGGGTCGGCGACTTCACCGCAGCCGCGGCCCCGGCGGGCGCGGGCAACCTGGGGGCCAGCACCGCACCGAGCACCGGCGCGTCGACCTGTTCGAACTGGCGGAGCGCGGCGGCCATCTCGCCGCTGCGGGTACGGCCGGTCTCGGCCACCATGATGACCGCGTCGACGTGCCGGCCCAGGGCCTGCGCCTCCACCGCCACGGTCGGCTGGGCGGTCTCGACGAGCACGTGGTCGAAGCGGGCGGAGAGCTCGGCGAGGATCTCCAGCAGCGCGGCGACCGGCAGCTCGAGGTCGGCGTCGAGGTCGCCCGGGACCAGCACCCGCAGCTGACCGAGCCCGGCGACCGGGGTAAGCGCCTTCAGCGCGGTGACGTCCCGCCGCAGCACGTCGGCGAGGCCGTGCCGGGCTGCCGTGATCCCGGTCATCCTGGTCAACGCCGAGTCCGGCTTGGTGGTGAGCAGCGCCACCTGCTGCCCGGTCCGGGCGTACGCCGCGGCGAGGTTGGCGGCGACGAAGCCGGCGGCGTTGCCCGCGGACGAGTCGCAGAGCAGCAGCTGGCGGCCCCGCCCGGCCTCTGCCGGCTGCGGCATCGTGGAGAGCAGCACGTTGCGCAGCCGACCCAGCTCACGGGAGATGTGGTGGCCGGCCGGCAGCACGGTCAGCTCCGAGGTGCGGGACGGCAGTTCGAGCAGCAGCGGCAGCCCGACCCGGTCACTGATGTCCCGGCCCCGACGGACCCGGGTGTCGAGCCGGTCCAGCGCCAGCGCCAGCACGATGCCGAGCAGCAGACCGGCGCCCATGCCGCTGGCCAGGTTGAGCGTCCGGTTGGGCGAGCTCGGGCTGGTGGGCAGCCGGGCGTCCGAGATGATCTCGCCGGGGTCGAGCCCGGTGGAGAGCAGCGGGCTGAGCCGGTTGTTGATCGACGTCAGCTGGTTGGTGAGCACGCTGCGGTCCGCCTCCGCGCGCTCGCGGTCGACCGAGTTGGTCGGCGCCGCCGCGATCCGGCCGGCGACCGCGCTCAGCTGCTTGTTGATGTCGGCGAGCTGCTGCTTGAGCGCGGTGGTCTCGTTCTCCAACGCCCGCTGGGCGGTCGCCCGGCGCAGGTCGAGGTACGCCTGGGCGAAGGCGTGTGAGCCGGCCTGGGCCCGGGCGGGACTGTCCGCCTCGTACGCCACCTCGAGGATCTGGCTGTTCGGCGGCACGGTGACCGCCGCCGACCGGACCAGCTCGTCGGGGGGCGTCGTGCTCTTCATCAGGTCGCGGGCCCGTTCTCCCACGACGAGCGACCGGACCACCTGCGCCTCGGTGTCGAGGTTGACCTTCGCGTTCGGGTTGGCTTCCGAGCCGGCGCCCAACGGTCGCACCAGCAGGGAGGCGTTCGAGGTGTACCGCGGATTCTCCAGCTGGCTGACCGCCCACCCCCCGGCCGTGCCGAGGACCGCCGCGAGCAGCAGGATCCACCAGCGACGACGCAGCCAGCCCAGGTACGCCGTCAGCAGGGGCCCGTCGGAGTCGCTCAGATCGGCAAGGTGGGATGAGGGCATGGGAATGTGTCGCTCCCTTTCGAGCGGGCCGGGCGGTCCACGGCGCAGCTGGACCGAACCGTGGCTTTTGAGTGTCCCCGAAATCAACGGTGAGCGGAAGTCCGCTCACGTCGGGTAAGGGTGGCCGGGCGTCGGTGACCGGGCCAGATCCGGCCGGTCGTCGCTGACCGTTCGGCGGGTGCGGACGCCTCCGGTCCGACCTGCCACGGTGCGGCGTCCACGTCGACGGCCGTTCCGGGCGGGTGCCGGAATCCCGACACAACATCCGATGGCGGGTGCGGGACATTCCCCGGCGGCCGGCGCCGGCCCGCCTCGGTGACCGCCCGCCCGGCGGCTGGCCTGCGCGGCGGCTCCGCGCACCCGGTCTCACGGGTCGTTCGGGAACCCCGACCGGATACGCGCATGGGCGACCGGGGAACCGGTATCCGTCCAACGGCCACTTCAATTGTCCGCCCGCCCGCCGATAGGTTGACATGGCGCGTCCGTGGGCCGTTCAGGCTCGGGCGACGTGTTGGCGTACGACGGGAGGAACCTTGGAGAGCGGGTCATCGGGGGGCTCGGGTCAGGTTCTGCTGGTCGGGTCGAGCGGTGGGCATCTCGCCCAGCTGCTCGCGCTGGAGCCCTGGTACCGCGACCGGCACCGCGCCTGGGTCACCTTCGACACCCCGGACGCGCGCTCCCTGCTGGACGGCGAGGACGTGGTGTGGGCCTTCCACCCGACCACCCGCAACCTGAAGAACCTGGTCCGCAACGCCTGGCTCGCCGTCCGGGTGCTGCGCCGGCGCCGCGTCGACGCGGTGGTCACCACCGGCGCCGGGGTGGCGCTGCCGTTCGTCATCGCCGCGCGGCTGCGCGGCATCCCGGCCGTCTACATCGAGGTGTACGACCGCATCGACAGCGCGACGCTGAGCGCCCGGCTCTGCCGTCCCTTCCTGTCGGCCATGCTCGTGCAGTGGGAGGAGCAGCGTCGGATGTATCCCGAGGCGACCGTCGTGGGGAACCTGCTGTGAGCCTCCCCGTGCCCCGGCAGCGCGATGGCCGGGTGCCGGAGCCGCTCGTGCTGGCCGTGGTCGGCACCGACGTGCACCGGTTCGACCGGCTGGTCGGCTGGCTGGAGCGGTGGCACGCCGGCGCAGGCGTCCGGCTGGTCCTCCAGTACGGCCACAGCCGCGCGTCCCAACTGGACGGCGCGGTGCCGTTCCTCGGCCACGACGAGCTCCAACGGGCGATGGCCGAGGCGACCCTGGTGGTCAGCCATGGTGGCCCGGCGACCATCACCGAGGCCCGGCGCACCGGCCACCTGCCGATCGTCGTGCCCCCGTGACCCGGTCCACCGAGAGCACGTCGACGACCATCAGCAGCTCTTCGCCCGGCGACTCGGCGCGGCCGGGCTGGTCCGGCTGTGCGAGTCCGATGCCGACCTGGTCGCCGCGCTGGACGAGGGCATCGCCGACCCGGCCAGGTACGTGCTCGCGGCCGACCCGGACCGCCCCGACCCCCGGGCGGCGGCGGTGGCCAGCGTCGGTCGGGTGATCGACGACCTGGTCGCCAGCCGGGTCCGCCCGCGGGCCGTCGGCGCGTGGCGGCGGTGAGCGCCGCGGACGGGACCCCGCCCGGTGTGCCCCGGGTGCTGTTCGTGGGTGGCCTGGGCCGCAGCGGTTCCACCCTGCTCGAGCTGATTCTCGCGCAGAGCCCGGACGTGTGCGCCGTCGGCGAGGTGGTCCACCTCTGGGAGCGGGCCCTCGGCGCGGACGAGCGCTGCGGCTGTGGCGAACGCTTCACCGCCTGCCCGTTCTGGCAGCGGGTGGGTGAACGCGCCTTCGGCGGCTGGTCGGCCGTCGACCGCGAGGAGGTGCTGGCGCTGAAGGACCGGGTGGACCGCACCCGGCACGTGCCCCGGCTGGCCCGGGGCAGCCTGCCGCCGCGGCAGCTGGCCGACGTCCGCCGGTACGCCGAGCTCTACACCCGGATCTACCGGGCCGCCGCCGAGGCGAGCGGCGCGCGGGTGGTGGTCGACTCCAGCAAGCACGCCTCGCTGGCGTTCGCCCTGCGCTGGGCCGAGGGACTCGACCTGCGGGTGGTGCACCTGGTCCGGGACAGCCGGGCGGTGGCGTACTCCTGGGGCAAGCAGGTCCGCCGGCCCGAGGTGGTCGACGGCGAGGACTGGATGCCCACCTTCTCGCCGTTCACGGTGAGCAAGCTGTGGACCGCCCAGAACGCCGCGTTCCACCTGCTGGCGACGCGCGCGGCGGTGATGCGGCTGCGCTACGAGGACTTCACCGCCGACCCGGCGGGCACCCTCCGGCGGGTACGCGGCTTCGGCGGGCTCCCGGACGACCCGGAGGCGCTGCGGATCCTCACCGACCCGCCGGCGTCGCCGGTGCGCGCCCACAGCATCGCCGGCAACCCGCTGCGGTTCAGCGGCGGCCCGTTGCGCGTCCGCCGGGACGAGGCGTGGCGGGCGGCGCTGCCCCGGCGCAGCCGGGCCGTGGTGAGCTTGGCGACCCTGCCGTTCCGGCTCCGCTACGGCTATCTCGGCCAGCGGGGATCGCAACCCGTGGAGGAATCGTGAGCAGTCCGAGCATTTCCGTGGTCGTACCGACGCGGGACCGTCCGGAGCTGCTGCGGGCGGCGCTCGACGCGATCCTCGGCCAGGACCATCCGGGTCGGATCGAGGTCGTCGTGGTGTACGACCAGTCCGAGCCGGACCGGTCGCTGGAGACCGATGACGGCCAGCGCCAGGTGCGGGTCGTCACCAACATCCGGACGCCCGGCCTGGCCGGAGCCCGCAACACCGGCATCGAGCAGGCGACCGGCGACCTGGTGGCGTTCTGCGACGACGACGACGAGTGGCTGCCGGGCAAGCTCGCGGCGCAGTTGGCGGCGCTCGACGCCCACCCGGACGGTGCGCTGGTCAGCTGCGGCATCCGGGTCAGCTACGACGAGCGGACGGTCGACCGTTCGCTGGAGATGTCCCGGGTGCCGCTCGACGCGCTGCTGCGCGACCGGCTGACCGAGCTGCACCCGTCCACCTTCCTGATCCGACGGGCCGCCCTGCTGGACGGCATCGGTCTGGTTGACGAGCAGATCCCGGGCAGTTACGCCGAGGACTACGAGTTCCTGCTCCGGGCGGCCCGGCACGCCCCGCTGGTCAACGTCGGCAGCCCGTACGTGCTGGTCCGCTGGCACAAGCGGTCGTACTTCGCCCAGCGATGGGAGACCATCTCGGTCGCCCTGCAGTGGCTGCTGCGCCGCTACCCGGAGTTCGCCACCGTGCCGCACGGCGAGGCGCGGGTGGCCGGCCAGATCGCCTTCGCCCAGGCGGCGATGGGCAACCGGCGCAACGCGGTGGCGTGGGCCCGCCGCACCCTGGCCCGCAACCCGCGCGAGCCGCGGGCCTATCTGGCGCTCGCGGTGGCCAGCCGGGCGGTGCCCGCCGACCGGGTGCTGCGCACCCTGCACAAGCGCGGTCGCGGCATCTGAGCCGGGCCGGTCGGCGACCGGGCTACGACGGCTGACGACACGGTACGGGCGGGCGACCAGGTCGCCGCCCGTACCGTCTGTGCGTCCGGGTCACCGGCAGAACGACCGCCAGGCCTGGATGCTGGGGGAGTCCAGCAGCCGGAAGTCGCCCTGGCTGACCACCTGGTTGTAGTACGCCACGAACTTCGGCCCGCGGCCGTTGAGGTAGCTGGTGACCGAGTTGATCCAGGCGGCGCGGCCGGCGCCGGTGTCGCCGGGGACCAGGCTGCTGCCGGTCTCGGCCACCCCCCACGGCTTGCCGAGTTCCCGGGACGTGGCGATCATCCGGCCGTAGATCTCCTCGGGTGAGGCGTACCGGTTGGACTTGTGCCCGAAGTTGTAGCAGTCCCAGCCGAGCGCCTCGACCAGGTCGCCGCCGGGATAGAAGGCGTTGAAGTCCCGGCCGGACTTCGGGTCCAGGGTCCAGCACATGAGGATGACGGTGTTGATCAGTCTCGGGTTGCCGGCCCGGTTGGCCAGCCCGGCGATCCGGCGCCAGGCCGCCTTGTAGTCGGCCGCCTGGAAGGCGCCCCGCTCCACGTCGTCCTCCGGCTCGTGGAAGTACGACCAGTAGACGTCGTACTGGCGCGGGACCGAGGCGAACCAGGCGGCGAGGCGGCTGTCGTACTTCCCGGCGTTGACCTCCTGGGGGGACGCCTTGAAGGACACCACCACCGTCCGGTCGACGACGTCGGCCCGGCTGCGCGCCCAGGCCGGCGGCAGCCCCGGGTAGAAGACCCGGGCCATCTTCAGCGGCCCGAAGGTACGGTCCGCCCGGGTCAGCGCCTGGGCGAAACTCTCACCGGTCTGCGTGGCGATCGACGCGCCGGCCAGCGTCCGGCGTCCGCCGGGCAGCGGGCCGGGCTGGGGCGCTGTCGCGGACGCGGAGTCGGAGGGGTTGCCGCCCAGTCCGCCCACCCCGGTGGGGGTGGGGGCCGG
>JAEVHO010000225.1 GCA_016802835.1 Micromonospora sp. ATA32
AGCCCGGGTGGCCGGCTCGGTCGGCGCCGCGGCGGTCGTCTCCGGCGCGGTGCGGCGGTCGCCGGGGTCGGCGTGGCCGGGCCGGGGTTGGCGGCGGCGGTCGCCTCGGCGAGCCGCACGTTCTCCCGGCGGAACGTCTCGTAGATCTGGCTGAGCGACTGCTTCTGCGCCATCGTCAGATCGGGGTCGACGGCGATGGCCGCGAGCACCCCCTGACCCTCCTTGTCGTCCAGCAGCCCGGCGCGCAGGTACATCGCCGGGGTGGAGACCCGCAGCGCGCTGGCCAGTTGCTGGAGCACCTCGGCGCTGGGCTTGCGCAGGCCGCGCTCGATCTGGCTCAGGTAGGGGTTGCTGACTCCCGCCTGCTCGGCGAGCTGCCGCAGCGAGATCTTCGCGTTCCGACGCAGGTCGCGGATGAACCCGCCGACGTCGGAGAGATCCTTGGCAGTGGCCATGAGCCCGACGCTAGCCGCTACCGCTAGCTCCTGCAAGCAAAACGCTAGCCGGAGTTAGCAACGTCTCAAAGACCGGTTGCGGATCAGCTGTCCGGTCCGTACCTTCCCTCCGCATGACGAAGATCGAGATCAACGGGGCCCTCCTCGCGTATGACGACACCGGCAGTGGCACGCCGGTCGTCCTGCTGCACGCCGGCATCGCGGACCGGCGGATGTGGCGGGAACAGCTCCCCGCGCTGGCCACCCGGCACCGGGTGATCGCACTCGACCTGCGCGGTTACGGCGAGTCCGAGCTGCCGCCGGCGCCCTTCGCCCACCACGACGACGTGGTCGCCCTGCTCGATGCGCTCGACCTGCCCCGGGCCGCCCTGGTCGGCTGCTCGTTCGGCGGGGCGGTGGCCGTCGACACGGCGCTGGCATACCCGGATCGGGTCGACGCACTCGCCCTCTTCGGCACCGCCGTCTCCGGCAACGAGTGGTCCGAGGAGGCCAACGACCTGTGGGACTCCCTGGTCGGTGAGGTCGATCCGGAGGACTTCACCGCCAGCGCCGCCGGGGAGGTGCGGTTCTGGGTGGTCGGCCCGGGACGCCGCCCGGAGGACGTCGACCCCGAACTGATCCGGTTCGCCGAGGAGATGGACCAGCGGGCGCTCGCCGCCGAGCTGGCGCTCAGCGCGGTCGACGTCACCGACCTGGAGCCGCCGGCGATCGAACGCCTCGCCGAGCTGCGGATGCCCGTGCTGGTCGGGGCCGGCGCGCGGACGTACCGGACATCAGCCGGCTCGCCGACCGGATCGCGGCCGAGGTGCCGGGCGCGGTACGCCTGCCCGACGTGCCGCACGCCGCCCACCTGCTGCCACTGGAGCGCCCCGGCCCGGTCAACGCGGCCCTGCTCGACTTCCTGCGCTGAGACGGCGGCCCGTCCGGTCACCGACGCGCGTGCTGCCTCGGCGGGCGCCCCGGCAGAGGCCGGGTCACCAGACCGGGCGGACCGCTCCGACCGGCACGCCGCCGCCGAACAGCGGCAGCTCGGCGAACTCGTCCAGCACCGGGGCGGCGACCCCGAGCCGGCGCAGCGCGGAGACCAGCACGGGCATCCGGGCCCGGGCCGCGCCGTCATCGATCTTGACGGCGACCGCGCCGACGCCGGGCAGCGCCGCGGCGACGACGCCCTCCGCGCCGACCTTGGCCAGCGCGCCGTGGACTCCCCGCATGAGCCGGGTGTCGTCGGCCCGGGTGCCGCCGACGATCTCCGGGTACGCGCGCATCGCGTCGGCGACGGTGCGCTGCACCGAGCCGGGCTCGCCCGAGACGAGCCGGAGGTACGCCCCGGCCAGCCCGGTCAGCGACACGGCGAGCACCGGAGCGCCACAGCCGTCGACGCCGACCGCCGCGGCCTCCTCGCCGGTGAACTCCTCGATCGCCGACCGCAGCCGCTGCTGCAACGGGTGCTCCGGCCGCCAGTACCCGTCCAGCGGCCAGCCGGCCGCCCGGCAGGTCAGCAGCATCCCGGTGTGCTTGCCGGAACAGTTCATCCGGGCCCGGGTCGGGCCACCCCCGGCGCGCAGCACGGCCTCCCGGGCTGCCTCGTCCAAGGGCAGGTCCGGCGGGCAACGCAACGCCGACTCGGCCAGGCCCGCGCCGCGCAGCAGCGCCTCGACCCGGGCCAGGTGGAAGTCCTCACCGGCGTGGCTCGCCGACACCAGCGCCACGTCGGCGGGGTCGGTCAGCCGCAGCCCGGCGCGGAGCATCGCGATGGCCTGCATCGGCTTGTTGGCCGAGCGGGGAAAGACCGGTGCGGTCACGTCCCCGGCCGCGGCCACCGTCTCGCCGTTCGCGTCGAGCACCACCACGGAGCCGCGGTGGGAGCCCTCCACGAAGCCGGACCGGACCACCTCGGCGAGCGGCGCGCCACCCTCGTACGTCTTGGACACGAGATGGAACGGTACCGACGGGCCGACCGGCGACGGAACCCGGGTGACCAGGACATCGACCTCCGGCGTGACAGGCATGTCCGGAGGACAGGGCCTTACAGCCCGAGCAGCTGGCGGGCCTCGGCGGTGGTCAGCGGCGGGCGCTGGGCAAGCTGGGCGAAGCCGACCGCGCGGGCGACCAGTTGCATGTTCGACTCCACCGGGCGGCCCTTGGCGTACGTGACCGTGTCCTCCATGCCGACCCGGAGGTGCCCGCCGGTCGACAGCGAGGCGAGCATCACCGGGATGGTGCTGCGGCCGATGCCGGTGGCCGAGAAGGTGGTGCCGGCCGGCAGGTCCCGCAGCGCCTGGTGGGCGGCGACCAACGTCGCGGTGGTGCCCGGCATGCCGCCCGGCACGCCCATCACGAAGTCCACGTGCACGTGCCCGCCGTGCGGCAGGCCGTACTTGCCGAGCAGGCGCTGGAGCGCGGTGAGGTGACCGAGGTCGAAGATCTCGTACTCCGGCACGATGCCGCGCTCCTGCATGCGGGTGTGCAGGTCGACGATGAACTCCCAGCGGTTGAGGAAGACGTCGTCGCCGAAGTTGAGCGTGCCCATGGTGCAGGAGGCCATGTCCGGGGCGACGTCGAGCACCGCGAGCCGGTCGGCCTCCGGGTCGGTCACCGCGCCACCGGAGGAGAGCTGCACGATCAGGTCCGTGCTCGCCCGGAGCGCCGCCACGGTCTCTCGCAGCCGGCCCTGGTCCAGGGTGGGCTTCGCCTCGTCGTCCCGGATGTGGACGTGGATCACGGCGGCGCCGAGCGCCTCGCACTCCTTCGCGGTCAGCACCAGCTCGTCGAGGGTCACCGGGAGTGCCGGCACCTCCGCCTTGGCCGACTCGGCACCGGTAGGAGCAACCGTGATCAACGTCCCTGTCGTCATGCCGGCGATCCTAGACGCCCCGCTCAGGCCCGGTCGACAGCCGCGCTGAACGCCGATTCAGGACGGGTCGATGGCGGCAGCGCTGTCGCCGATCAGGAGGCGGGCGTCGTCGGGCGTGTTGCGCTTGAGCACAGCCAGGGCGATCTGGCCCAGTTCGTGGTGGAGGACGGCGGTGCCGACGAAGCCCACCGCGCGGCCGTCCAGGGTCACCGGCGTGCCGGCGGCCGGCAGCAGGTCGGTGGTCACCCCGTCCAGGTGCAGCAGGACGAGTCGGCGCGGCGGCCGGCCCATGTTGTGCACCCGGGCGACGGTCTCCTGCCCGCGGTAGCAGCCCTTCTCCAGGTGCACGGCCGGGCCGACCAGGTCGACCTCGGCGGGGATGGTCCGGTGGTCGGTGTCCACCCCGACCCGGGGCAGCCGGGCGGCCACCCGGATCGCCTCGTACGCCCAGAGCCCGACCGCCGGCACCCCGGCCCCGCGCAGCTCCGCGACCACCTGCTCCATCGCGTCCCGGGGCACCAGCAGGTCCACGCCGAGCGGCCCGCGCCAGGCCCAGCCGCCGATCGGCAGCGGCTTCACGTCGTACCGGACGGTCGGCCGGGGTGGCAGGGTGCCGGTGGGGGAACTTCGGGCCCGGCACCGCGACGGCGTCGGGCTCGGCCAGGCCGGTGATGCCGAGCGAGTCGAGCGCGGCGCTCGCCTCCGGCCCGACCAGGGAAAGCAACGCGTGGTCGGCGGTGGCGTCGCGCGGCTCCACCCGGCTGAAGAACCGCATCTTCTCCAGGTAGGTCAGCAGGTCGCCGGTCGCTCCCGGCTCGGTGTCCAGCCAGGTGGTCTCGCCGTCCTCGGCGACCATGGCGTGCTGCTCGACGTGCCCGTGCGGGGAGAGCACCAGCAGCTCGGTGCCCTCGCCGGCCCGCAGCTGCGCCAGGTGCTGGGTGGTCAGGGTGTGCAGCCAGCCGATCCGCTCCTCGCCCGGCACCGCCACGATCCCCCGGTGCGACCGGTCGACCAGGCCGACGGCGGTGGCGAGCGTCCGCTGCTCGCGCATCGGGTCGCCGTAGTGGGCGGCCACGCCGCGCACCCCGGCCGCGCGGTGCGCGGGCTCCGGCTGGTCCCGGGTCTCCTCGTCGATCGCCTCCGCCGCAACCGCTCCCGCGATGTCGATCATTTCTGCTCCCCGTCCTCGCAGCGGCCGCAGACGCCGAAGAGCGCCACGTGCCCGATGTCGACCCGGAACCCACGCTGACGCGCCAACTGGTCGGCGAGGGGGCGCAGCAGCTCGGGATCGATCTCGTCGATCGCGCCGCACTCCCGGCAGACCAGGTGGACGTGCTGGTGCTCGCCGGCCGCGTGATAGGTCGGCGAGCCGTGCGAGAGGTGGGTGTGAGTCACCAGACCGAGCCGTTCCAGCAGCTCAAGGGTCCGGTAGATGGTGGTGATGTTGACGCCGGAGGCCACCTCGCGGACCGCCGTGTGCACCTGCTCAGGCGTCACGTGCCCCAGGTCCAGCACCGCCTGAAGGATCAGCTGCCGCTGCGCCGTCAGCCGGAGGCCACGGGCGCGGAGCATTTCCGCGAGGGAGGACTCGGACACCGTCCGATCATAGTTCGGCCACCGGGTGGGGCGGGTCAGCCGGCCACGCGGAGGAGCCGGGCGGAGAGGTGCGGAGAGAGGCCGTGGCCGACGGCGGCCATCTCCTGGGCGTAGAGCAGCGCACCCTCGACGATGCCGAAGAGGCGTTGGCCGGCGGTGACCTCCTTGGCGGTGGCCGTCCGGACCACGGCGTCGGAGACGAACTCGATCTGGGTGCCCTTGCGCTTGCCGATGTGCAGCTCCATCACCCCGGTGGGGGTGCTCATCAGCGCTTCCAGCTCGTCGGTGGCCCGGTCGCCGTCGAGCACCGGCCGCCACCAGCCCACCTCACGACCGGCCGGGCGGACCGGTCGGCTCTGCTCGTCGAGGATCCAGGCCCGCGACTCGTAGAACAGGAACGGACGGCCGTCGTGGCTGATCCTGATCTCCTGGCCGAAGTCGAAGTCCTCGATGGTCGGGAAGCCGCCCCGACCCCGGCCGCGCCACACCCCGACGTAGGGCAGCAGCCCGTCCAGCGTCGGGTGCAGCTTCGGGCCGACGCGCAGGTCGTGACTCTCCTCGTACGGGTAGTCCCCGACCGGCGGCGCGTTGAGCCACGGCGGCTGCAGGGGATTCTCGCTCACCAGTTACCTCTCGATATGCGTACGGCAAGGTAGACCAGGCCACCGGCGAGCGCGCCGAGACCTGCGACCAGCAGGCTGACGAACCCGATCTCGGTAACCATCGCGGCCATCCTATGCTGGGCGACATGGCTCGCACTCTGGTCGTCAAAGCCACCGCCGGCGCGGACGCCCCGGAGCGGTGCGCCCAGGCATTCACCGTCGCGGCCACCGCGGCGGCCGCCGGGGTGGACGTCTCGCTCTGGCTGACCGGCGAGTCCACCTGGTTCGCCCTCCCCGGTCGGGCGCAGGAGTTCGAGCTGCCGCACTCCGCGCCGCTGGCCGAGCTGCTGCACGTGATCCTCACCACCGGCCGGGTCACCGCGTGTACCCAGTGCGCCGCGCGACGGGACATCGACCAGGGCGACGTGCTGCCTGGCGTACGCATCGCGGGGGCGGCGGTCTTCGTCGAGGAAGCGATGGCCGACGGCGCCCAGGCGCTCGTCTACTGACCGGTCCCACCGGCCGGCCTCCACCGGCGGCGGTTAGTCCGATTCACCTGGAGTGCCGATACTGACCCGACATGTCGGTGCACTGCCTACCATTCGTACGTGAGCGAGGCGACGGAGAGGTTCTTCGAATCGCTGCCGGCGCGCGCCCCGGCGGTGCTGCGCGGCCCGGTCACCGGGACGCTCCAGATCGACCTCTCGACCGGCAACCGCACCGATCACTGGCTGGTCCAGATGCGGCCGGGCGAGGCGGTGGTCACCCACGCCCGGGGCACGGCGGACGCGGTCTGGCACAGCAGCGCCGACCTCTTCGAGCGGCTCGCCAGCGGGCGGACCCAGGCGATCGCCGCGGTGCTGCGCAACGAGAGCACGTTCAGCGGAAACGTCGTGCTCTTCCTCTCCTTCCGCCGGTTCCTGCCGAACCCGCCCGGCACCCGGGACCCCCGGGAGGTGGCCCGCGAGCAGGTCGGACGGGCGCCATGAAGGATCTGGTCAGCATCCTGGACGGCAACACCTTCCTGGTCAGCGACCGGCGCGGCGACATCGAGCCGTCCTTCGACTTCCCGACCGGGCTCTTCTCCTTCGACACCCGCTTCCTGTCGACCTGGATGCTGACCCTCGACGGGGAACGCCTGCACCCGCTCTCCATCGACGATGCGGAGTCGTACCGGACCCGCTTCTTCCTGGTCCCGGGCGAGCCGACGCACTATCTCGACGCCAAGGTCTCGGTGATCCGGAGCCGCTCGATCGGCGGCAGCTTCGACGAGGAGCTGACCGTGCTGAACCACTCGGGCCAGGAGGCCGAGTTCACCGTCCGGGTCGAGATGGGCTCCGACTTCGCCGACCTGTTCGAGATCAAGCACAAGCGGCAGAAGAAGGGGCGGACCACTCCGAGCGTCGCGGAGAACGAGCTGCGACTCATTTACCGCCGGGAGGCCTTCCACCGGGAGGCGGTGATCACCACCAGCACTCCCGGCCAGATCGATCGGTCCGGCATGACGTTCGTCATCCGGATCGGCCCGCACGACGAATGGACCACCCAGCTGCACGTGGCGACGATGATCTACGGCGCGCGGGGCGAGGACATCCGGGCCACCACGCCGCTCGGCGTCCGCCGCAGCGCCAAGGCCATCCGGGCCGAGCAGGACGAGCTGATCGCCCAGGCGCCGGAGCTCGGCTGCGACTGCCAGCCGCTCGCCGGCGCGTACCGGCAGAGCCTCAACGACCTCGCCGCGCTCCGGTACGATTCGATCACGCTCGGTGTGCGGCTGCTCGCCGCCGGGCTGCCCTGGTTCATGACCCTCTTCGGCCGGGACAGCATCTTCACCTCACTGCAGGTGCTGCCGTTCCTGCCGTCGCTGGTCAAGCCCACCATCCAGATGCTCGCCGCGCTCCAGGGCAGCCGGCTGGACGACTTCCGCGACGAGGAGCCGGGCAAGATCCTGCACGAACTCCGGTACGGCGAGACGGCCGGCTTCGAGGAGCAGCCGCACTCGCCGTACTACGGGTCGGCCGACACCACCGCGCTCTTCGTGATCCTGCTCGACGAGTACGAGCGGTGGACCGGCGACGCCGCCCTGGTCAAGCAGCTCGAGTTCCAGACCCGGGCGGCGCTCGAGTGGCTCGACACGTACGGGGACCTGCTCGGCACCGGCTACATCTGGTACAAGACCCGCAACCCGGAGACCGGGCTGCCGAACCAGTGCTGGAAGGACTCCTGGGACTCGATCTCGTACTCGGACGGCCGGCTGCCCGCCTTCCCCAGAGCAACCTGCGAGCTGCAGGGGTACGCCTACGACGCGAAGATGCGCGGTGCCCGGCTGGCCCGGGAGTTCTGGAACGACCCGGCGTACGCGGAGCGGCTGGAGCGCGGGGCGGCCGAGCTCAAGGAGCGGTTCAACCGGGACTTCTGGATTCCCGAGCGGGGCTACTACGCGCTCGCCCTGGACGCCGACGGGCACCACGTGGACGCCCTCTCTTCCAACATCGGCCACCTGCTCTGGAGCGGCATCGTCGACGACTCCCGGGCCCGGCGGATCGCCGACCACCTGCTCGGCCCGCGGCTCTTCTCCGGCTGGGGGGTCCGCACCCTCTCGGACGACCAGGGGCGCTACAACCCGATCGGCTACCACATCGGCACGGTCTGGCCGTTCGACAACTCGATCATCGCCTGGGGGCTGTCGCGGTACGGGTTCCGGGAGGAGGCCGGGCGGATCTGCCACGGCATGCTCGCCGCGTCCCGGTTCTTCGAGGGCCGGCTGCCCGAGGCGTTCGCCGGGTACGAGCGCGACCTCACCGACTATCCGGTGCAGTATCCCACCGCGTGCAGCCCGCAGGCATGGTCGGCGGGGACCCCCCTGCTGCTGCTGCGGGTGATGCTGGGGCTGGATCCGCAGGGTGAGCACCTGATCATCGACCCGGCGGTGCCGGACGGGATGGGCCGGGTGGAGCTGCTCGACATTCCCGGCCGGTGGGGGCGCGTCGACGCCCTCGGCCGCAGCCGTAACCCGCACGACAGCCGCCACGGCCACTGACCGCCGGCCGCGCCGGAGGTCAGGTCCTGTGCGGGGGCAGGGTCAGGGGGCGGCAGCGGGTGGTGGCCGTGGCCACCACCCGGTCGCCGGTGCGGTCGATGACGACGGCGACCGCGTCGCGGCGGTAGGCGTACACCGTGGGGGTGTCGACCACCGTGGCGCCGGGCCGCGAGCGGCGCGAGCGCGGTGGCCGGCGACGCCGCGAGCGCGTCGATGGTGGTGCGGACGGTCCGGGCCTGCCGGTGGCCGGCGACGCCGCGAGCGCGTCGATGGTGGTGCGGACGGTCCGGGCCTGCCGGTCACC
>JAEVHO010000226.1 GCA_016802835.1 Micromonospora sp. ATA32
GGGGCCGCTGGGGAGGTGGGTGGGGTGGGGGGGTTGGAGGGTGCAGGGGAGGACTGGCCGGCGGCCAGGTGCCGGAGCAGCGCGCCGCGCAGCCGGCGGTGCAGGCCGACCAGGGAGATCAGGTTGTTCGTCGCCAGGGTCACCGCGGGCAGCCTCAAGGTGCCCCGGCGGAGATCGGCTATACGAGGTCCTCCGCCTCCACGGCCCCGCGGTTGGCGAGCACCCGCTCACGGACCAGCCGGGCCGCGTCGCCGTCGGCGAAGAGGCCGCGCAGGTCCGCCAGGGCGGGCTCGGGCGGCTGGAGCGGCATCGCGGGGTCGACCACGGCCTCCAGCACGCTGGGCCGGTCCGCGGCCAACGCCTCGTCCCAGGCCGCGCCGACCAGCTCGGGCCGGTCCACCCGGACGCCGTGCAGTCCGAGCAGCCGGGCCCAACCGGCGTACGGCACGTCCGGGCGGCGGGCGGCCGGATCACCGGAGGGGCGTCGACCGCCGCCCATGCCGGACTGGTCGCGGTTGTTGAGCACCAGCACCACCAGCCGGGGATCGCGCCACTCCCGCCAGTGGTGGGCCACGGTGATCATCTCCGCCAGCCCGTTGAGCTGCATCGCGCCGTCGCCGACCAGCGCGATCACCGGCTCGTCGGGGCGCGCCAGCTTGGCGGCCACCGCGTAGGGCAGCGCGCAGCCCATCGAGCCGAGGGTGCCGCAGAGCTGCGCGGTGACCCCGGGCGGCAGCTCCAGGTGCCGGGCGTACCAGTAGATGACCGAGCCGACGTCGACGGCGACCGCGCCGGTGCGGGGCATCCGCGCGGACAGCTCGTGCAGCACCAGCTGCGGGTTGACCGGCTCGGCCGGCCCGCGGGCCCGCTCGGCCGCCGCCGTCCGCCACCGGTCGACCGAGTTCTCGACGGTTGCCCGCCACTCCCGGTTCGGCCGGTCCGGCACCCGGGCGAGCAGGGCGCGCAGCGTCTCGCCCGCGTCGCCGACCAGCGGCACGTCCACCGGGTAGCGGGTGCCGATCCGCCGGGCGTCGATGTCGATCTGGACGGCCCGGGTCTGGCCGGGCATCGGGAAGTAGTCGGTCCACGGGTCGTTCGTGCCGACCATCAGCAGGGTGTCGCAGCTCCCCATCAGCTGGGCGCTGGCGGTGGTGCCCACCTCGCCCAGCACCCCGGTGTGGAACGGCAGCCGCTCGTCCAGCACCGGCTTGCCGAGCAGCGAGGTCGCCACCCCGGCGCCGAGCCGTCGCCAGGGCCACGATCTCGTCGGCCGCCCCGTGCCCGCCCTGGCCGACCAGGATCGCCACCCGGTGGCTGGTGGCGAGCACCGAGGCGGCGGCGTCCAGGTCGGCGTCGTGCGGCAGCACCCGGGCCAGCGGCTCCCCCGGAGTCGCCGTGAGGATCCCGGCGACCTGCGGTTGCAGGTCCGGCACGGCCGCCACCTGCAGGTCCAGCGGCAGCACGACGCAGACCGGGCTGCGGGTGGCGGCGGCGGTACGGAACGCCTGGTCCAGCAGGGCCGGCACCTGGCCCGGCGAGCGGCCGTACCGGACGAACTGGTTGCAGACGTCGCCGAACAGCCGGCTGAGCCCGATCTCCTGGTGGGCGCCGCCGAGCGGGCCGGAGACGTCCTCGCCGATGATCGCCACCACCGGCTTGCTGTCGAGCTTGGCGTCGTACAACCCGTTGAGCAGGTGCACCGCGCTGGGGCCCTGGGTGGCCAGGCAGACGCCGATCCCGCCGGTGAACTTGGCGTGGCCGGTGGCCATGAAGCCGGCTGTCTCCTCGTGCCGGGCCGGGACGAAATCCGGGTCTCCCCCGGCGTTGTCCAGCGCCGCGACCAGGGGCGCTATCGCCTCACCCGGATAGCCGAAGGCCCGCGGCACCCGCCAGGCCCGCATCCGCTCGACCACCAGCTCCGCGACGGTCCGCTCAGCCATTGCCACGTCCCGGCGTGCTCGCGTCGACGTAGCGCAACACGGCGCCGACGCCGTCGGTCAGGTCGGGCGCCTCGTCCGGGCCGAGCACGGTCAAGTCGGCGCCGACGCCGACCAGCGCCCGGACCAGCGCCGCGTCGGCGCGTACCCGCTGCGGATCGGCGACCGACATGGTCTCCAGCTGGCGCGGGTCGGTGGCGATCTCGGTCGACGCCGGGCCCACCCAGAGCTGCTCGGTCGAGGACGGATCATCGACGATCAGCATGGTGTCGACCTGGTTGCGCTGCAGGGCGGAGACGACCGCGTCCAGCCCGGCGCCGACGTCCTCCTGCATGCCGAACCGGTCGAGCGCGGCCGTGATCCGCTGGTCGGCGACCTCGGCGATGGTCTGCACGGTCAGGTCGTCCATCAGGGTCTGGTCGGCGCCGCCGTGCCGGGAACCGGCGTCGGTGCGGACCACCATGTCCTGCCACCGCTCCGGCAGCTGCGCGGCGATCACGCCGGTGGCCCGCACGTCCCCGGCCACCACCACCACCTCGGCGCGACCCGCTCGGCCAGGTCCGCGGTGGCCGCCGCGCGTCGCCGGCGTTGTGGTGCCAGGCCTCCATCGCGGCGCGCTGGTAGCGGGACTGGGACCAGCCGCCGGGCTTGACCCGGCGCAGTTGGAAGTCCTCCCGGCCGGTGACGTGGGCCCGGCGCGGGACTCCCCCGGCGCTGACCGCGATCGCGTCCGCACCGGTCCGGTCGGCCAGCACCCGGACCCAGGCCACCTGCTCGCCGCGCTGGGCGACCAGCGGCATGACGTGCGGCAGGGTAGCCCAGGTGGCCAGGTCGCGCAGCGGTGGGGCGGCCAGGTACTCGGAGAGCACCACCCGGCCCCGGGTGGCGAACGCGGCGAAACCGTAGTCACCGGCCATCGGGTCGTGGCCGCGGACCACCCGGTCCAGCGCCGCGACGGTCTGCGGATCCGCCCCCTGTGCGGCGAGTTCCTCGGCCAGGGCGCGCCAGCGCAGGTCCAACGCCGGGCGGGCGTCGTGGGTGTCCCGGGAGGCGTCCAGATAGACCGAGCACCACGGCCCGGGACGGTTGTAGAGCGGGCGCAGGAAGGACAGCTGCATGCTCGACCCCTTTCCAGCTCGGCCCCCCCGCTTACCCGCGCCGGTCGGGATGTCACCTCGGCCGCCATCGCGCGTGACCACGGTTCATTCACGCCGTTCAACCCGGACGACCGATACCATCAGTGAACAAACTGCGACTCTGGGTGGTGAAGATGGACAGCGACCTCGACTACCGGCGGATCGCCCACCCGACCGAGCGGATCGTCACCGGGCGGGTGGTCCGCCTGCTCGACGGCTACCCGCGGGAGGTCCGGATCGGCCAGCCCGTGCTGCTGGCGGTGGTGACGGCGGCCGGCGTGGCGGGGCTGCTGGTGCTGCTGCTGCGTTCCCTGCTCTCCACCGTCGGCGGGGGCGCCCGGCGCAGCTGGAAGGAGCTGAAGAAGGGGCCGGAGTTCCTGGTCACCCCGCTGCGGCTGCGCGACGACGGCACGGGCCGGCTGTACCAGGTGGAGCTGCACGGCCACCTGCCGCAGAGCGCCCTGCACCCGGCGACCACGTGCAGCTGACGCTGAGGCCGCAGCGCGACGCCGGGCTGCCGCCCCGGATCGAACGGGTCGTCAACCTCACCACCGGTCAGCTGCTCACCCCGCGTACCGCGACGCTCTGGTCGCACCTGGGCCCACCGCTGCTCATCCAGGCGCTGGCCGGTGTGCTGTTGATCGCCGGGGTCACCGCCTCCTCGGTGCTCACCGGCTGAGGGTTTCCCGCCGGGCGGGACCGGGCACCGGGGAGGCCATGTTCCCCGGATTCACCCTCCCCGGGCAGGCGTGGGCGAGCCGCGGGCCGGGGTGCGGTTCCGCCCGGTGGGTCAGCCGACGGGCGTGGGCAGGCGCGCCGGCTCGGTCCGCGCGTCGAGCAGCCCCCGCCGGCGCGCCCAGCGCTCGAAGGCCAGGGTGGCGAACGGCGGCACCGCGCAGAGCAGGGCGATCGCCGTGGTGGGCAGGCGCCACCCGCGCAGCCGCGCCACCACCAGGACCAGCAGGCCGTACGCGACGAACAGGCCGCCGTGGATCGGGCCGAAGATGTGAACGCCGGTCTCGTCGCCGGGCGGGCCGTACTTGACCGCCATGCTCACCAGCAGGGCCAGCCAGGAACCCGCCTCGGCGATCGCCGCCGCGACGAACAGCCTGGTCACCTTCTCGCGCATCGCCACTCCCTCAGTTCCTCGACGGGCAATCCTAGTCAGGCGGGCCGGCGATGCCCGCCAGGCCGGCCGCGCGGCGCCGCGCCGGGCGGTCGGAGTGACGCGACCGGGATCACGAGGGCCGCAGGTGGGTATGTGAACAGTGAATAGGTAAAGAGGACTTCGGGTCTTCCCACGCCCGGTGCGGCGTGCGAGGTTGGTGGGACCAGCGGTGACAGGGTGGTGACCATGGGCGAGGATCTCGGCGTACGGACCTTCAGCCGGGAGGACCGGGCGCGCTACCGGGAACAGGTCCGCCGCTGCCTCGACGTGTTCGCGGAGATGCTGCGCGAGTCGCGCTTCGACGTGGAACGGCCGATGACCGGGCTGGAGATCGAGCTGAACCTGGTCGACGACGACTCGATGCCGACGATGCGCAACGCCGACGTGCTGGCCGCCATCGCCGACCCGAGCTTCCAGACCGAGCTGGGCCAGTTCAACGTGGAGATCAACGTGCCCCCGCGCCGGCTGGCGGGCACCAGCACCGCACAGTTCGAGGAGAACGTCCGGGCCAGCCTCAACGCGGCCGAGGAGAAGGCGCGCGCGATCGGCGCCCACATGGTCATGATCGGCATCCTGCCGACACTGCGCCCCGAACACCTGACCGCCGGCGCCCTCTCGGCCAACCCGCGCTACACGCTGCTCAACGAACAGATCTTCGCGGCGAGGGGCGAGGACCTGCACATCTCGATCAGCGGAGTGGAGCGGCTGGCCGTCACCGCGGACACCATCACCCCGGAGGCGGCCTGCACCAGCACCCAGTTCCACCTCCAGGTCAGTCCGGCGCAGTTCGCCGACTACTGGAACGCCGCCCAGGCCATCGCCGGCATCCAGGTCGCGCTCGGCGCGAACTCGCCGCTGTTCTTCGGCCGCGAGCTGTGGCGGGAGACCCGCATCCCGCTGTTCCAGCAGGCGACCGACACCCGGTCCGAGGAGATCAAGGCCCAGGGGGTACGCCCCCGAGTCTGGTTCGGCGAGCGCTGGATCACCAACGTGTTCGACCTGTTCGAGGAGAACGTGCGCTACTTCCCGGCGCTGCTGCCGGTCTGCGACGCGGAGGACCCGGCCAAGGCGCTGGCCGAGGGCGGCGTGCCGAAGCTGACCGAGCTGCGGTTGCACAACGGCACGATCTACCGGTGGAACCGACCCGTCTACGACGTCCTGCGCGGCCGGCCGCACCTGCGGGTGGAGAACCGGGTGCTGCCGGCGGGGCCGACGGTCCTCGACACCGTCGCCAACGGCGCCTTCTACTTCGGGCTGGTCCGGGCGCTGGCCGAGTCGGACCGGCCACTGTGGTCGCAGATGTCGTTCAGCGCCGCCGAGGAGAACTTCACCACCTGCGCCCGGCACGGCATCGACGCGCAGGTGTTCTGGCCGGGCCTGGGCTACCTGCCGGTGACCGAGTTGGTGCTGCGCCGGCTGTTGCCGCTGGCGTACCACGGGCTGGACCGGTGGGGGGGTGGACCCGGCCGAGCGGGACCGGCTGCTGAGCATCATCGAGCAGCGCTGCCTGACCGGACGCAACGGCGCGAGCTGGCAGGTGGAGACGCTGCACCGGTTGGAGTCCGCCGACCACCTGGACCGGCCGGAGGCGCTGCGCGAGGTGGTCCGGCACTACGTGGACCTGATGCACAGCAACCGCCCGGTGCACGAGTGGCCCATCCCCTGAGCTGACGGTTCTCAGAGGGCCACGATCGCCGCCGTCTCCGCGGGCAGCTCGACCCCGTCGCGCATCACCGTGACACCGGTGCCGGTGGCCAGCAGCACGCTGCGCACCACCCCGGGCAGGTTGATCCGCTGCGGCTTCGCCGCCAGGTTGGCCGCGACCAGGCACTCCCCCCGCCGCATCAACAGGAACTGGTCGCCGTGGCGGACGTCCACCTCGTGCAGTCGAGGGTCGGACAGGTCGGGGCGGCTCTTGCGCAGCGCGATCAGGCGCCGATAGAAGTCGAACATCTCGCGGTGCTCGGGCTTGTCCAGCTCGGCCCAGTCCAGCCGGGAGCGGAGGTAGGTCTGGAGGTCCTGCGGGTCCGGCACGTCCCCCTCCGGCCAGCCGTGCGCGGCAAACTCACGCCGCCGCCCGGTCGCCACCGCGGTGGCCAGCTCCGGCTCCGGATGACTGGTGAAGAACAACCACGGCGTCGATGCCGCCCACTCCTCCCCCATGAAGAGCATCGGGGTGAACGGCGCGGTGAGCAGCAGCGTCGCACCGACCCGCAGCAGCGCCGGGGAGAGCGTCGCGGAGACCCGGTCACCGGTCGCCCGGTTGCCGATCTGGTCGTGGTTCTGCAGGTACGCCACGAAGCGGTGCCCCGGGGTCCGCTGCCGATCCACCGGCCGCCCGTGGCTGCGGTTACGGAAGCTCGACCAGCTGCCGGCGTGGAAGAACCCGCCGGTCAGCACGTCGGAGAGGCACTCCAGCGAGCCGAAGTCGCCGTAGTAGCCCTGCCGCTCCCCGGTGAGCAGCGTGTGCAGGGCGTGGTGGGCGTCGTCGTTCCACTGGGCGTGCAGCCCGAACCCGCCGGCCTCGCGGGGTGTGATCAGCCGGGGGTCGTTGAGGTCGGACTCGGCGATCAGTGACAGCGGCCGGCCCAGGTGGGTGGAGAGCGCCTCCACCTCCACCGCCAGCTCCTCCAGGAACGGCGCGGCCCGGGAGTCGGGCATCGCGTGCACCGCGTCCAGCCGCAGCCCGTCGACGTGGTAGTCGCGCAGCCACATCAGCACGCTGTCGACGATGTAGCGGCGTACCTCGTCGGAGAGCGGGCCGTCCAGATTGACCGTCCGGCCCCAGGT
Source organism: Micromonospora sp. ATA32 (assembly GCA_016802835.1). GTDB lineage: Bacteria > Actinomycetota > Actinomycetes > Mycobacteriales > Micromonosporaceae > Micromonospora. The sequence goes on from JAEVHO010000226.1 coordinate 7,032, forward strand.
GTTGTTCTGCTCGGTCAGGTAAGGCCCGAACATCGGCGCGTAGGCCCCGGAGGGCCCGAAATGGTTGTAGACAACGTCGAGGATCACCCCCAGCCCCTTGGCGTGGGCCGCGTCGACCAACCGCTTGAGCCCGTCCGGCCCGCCGTACGGCTGGTGCGGGGCGTACCAGCAGACCCCGTCGTATCCCCAGTTGTGCTCGCCGTTGAAGGCGTTGACCGGGAGCAGCTCGATCAGATCGACACCGAGTTCGACCAGGTGGTCGAGGCGGCCGATGGCCGCGTCGAAGGTGCCCTCCGGGGTGAACGTGCCGATGTGCAGCTCGTAGAGGACGCTGCCGGGCAGCTGCCGGCCGGTCCAGGACCGGTCGGTCCAGTCGAAGGCGGCGTGGTCATAGAGCCGGCTCGGGCCGTGCACCCCGTCCGGCTGCCAGGCCGAGCGCGGATCGGGCAGCCCCCGGTCGTCCTCGTCGAGCAGGAAGGCGTAGTCCGTGCCCGGGCCGACGCCCGGCGCCTCCACCCGCCACCAGCCCTCCGGGGCGGACATCATCTCGCGGTCGGGGGCGCCGGCGACCCGCAGCCGGACCCGGGCGGCGTTGGGCGCCCATACCGTGAATTCGGTCATGAAGCCTCCACGGACTCCTGGGGAGCCAGCAGCGCGACGGGATAGGTGGCCAGCAGATCGGCGAGAAGGACCTCCCCGCCACTGTAGACCCGCCCAGTGAACAGGTCCGTCACCTGATTAACGGAAAGCGACAGAATCGTTTCGCGCCAGCCACCACGGCGGGTCAGCCCCAGCGGCAGCCGGGTCGCCACCGCCACCGCGCCGCCCCGGTCGAAGGCGACGGCGTGCGCACCGGCCCGGCCGTGCGCCGGCACCGGCCGGTAGGTCGCGAACAGCTCCGGGTGGTCCCGGCGCAGCCGCAGGGTGCGGGAGACAACCAGCAGCTTCGCCGCGCCCTCGGCGTCGACGGCGGGACGCCAGCCGCCGTCGAGCCGAGCCAGTAGCTCCCGGCGTACGGCGAAGTCGACGGGACGGCGGTTGTCCGGATCGACCAGCGAGTTCTCCCACAGCTCGGTGCCCTGGTAGGTGTCGGGCACACCGGGCATGGCGAGCTGGACCAGCTTCTGCCCCAGCGAGTTGGACCAGCCGGCCGGGGTGATCTCGGACGCGAAGCGGCTGATCTCGGCGTGCAGCTCGGGGTCGTCGTACATCCCGTCGACCAGGGCGTGCAGGTCGCGTTCGAAGGCCAGGTCGGGGTCGGACCAGCTGGTCGAGTGGGACGCCTCACGGGACGCCTTCTCGACGTACGCGTGCAGCCGCTCCCGCTCGATCGGCCAGGCGCCGACGACGGTCTGCCAGAGCAGGTGGGCGAAGGCCGGGTCGGACAGCGGCGCGCGCGCCATCCACCGGCCGACCTGCTCGGCCCAGCGTCCCGGCAGCTCGCTCAGCACGGCGAGCCGGGCACGGACGTCCTCGCCGCGCTTCGTGTCGTGGGTGGACAGCGTGGTCCCGCTGGCCGGCCAGCGGACCTGCCGGGCGGCGGCGAACCGGTGGAACTCCGCCGGCGGCGTGCCGAAGTGGGCGGGGCTGCGCCGACCTCGTTGAGCGCGATGAAGCGGGTCCACCGGTCTGGCGGCCAGCGGACCTGCCGGGCGGCGGCGAACCGGTGGAACTCCGCCGGCGGCGTGCCGAAGTGGGCGGGGCTGCGCCGACCTCGTTGAGCGCGATGAAG
>JAEVHO010000227.1 GCA_016802835.1 Micromonospora sp. ATA32
GGGTGGGTGTGGTGGTGGGCCGGCTGTCGCGTCGGCGGGCGTGGTTTCCTGGGGTCCTCCGGTCGTGGGTTGGGTGCTGGTCGGAGGTCAGCCACAGAGTCCGTGGGGGCTGCAGCGTCCGGGTGCCGCCTTCGTGTCTACAGGCGGGTCCGGCAGGAGCCGTGACGGTTGACGTCAGTGATGGATGTGAGCCGTTGGAAGCTGGAGTGGGGAAGCCGGATGTTCGAGAGGGAATTGGTCACTTATCGGCCTACTGTTCGCCAGTTAGCTCGGCAAGGTCGACGGCGCTGAGGAGTTCGGTGAGTGCGGGCTCGGTGGCGAGGTTCAGGGGCTGCAGTTCGCCGGTGCGGGCTCGTTGGTTGAGGACTAGCTCCGTGCTGGTGTCGTTGACGATCCGGGCTGCGTCTGCTGTCTGCCACTGGACGCTGTTGAGTGCCTGGCGGTCGAACTTGGCGGCGAGCAGGCAGGAGACGCAATGCGATCCGAACTACAGCGGCGCCTGCGTACCCATCGCCAGCGACGTCGACTGCGCCGGCGGCAGCGGCCCGCCTACGTCGACGGGCCTGTTCGAGTGGTCGGCAGCGATATCTACGACCTGGACCGAGACGGCGACGGCATCGGCTGCGACACGTGACGCTGTACAGGAAGGTGCGGGGGCAGATTTGCTCCTGCCTCCGCACGCCTCATTCGTATGCCCTCCGGCCAGTGGCCAATCTCAGCCCGGACAAGCGGTAGGCGGAGTGGTAGTGGCGGCAGTAGAGGCATGGTTTCTGGGTGGGTGTTGCCGGTCGACTGATGCCGGTGGAGGTCACCGCCGACGGCAGTCCACCGGCGGTGGTCAAGCTGCTCAGGCGGGCTTCTACGTCGGGGCGAGCGACCTCGCGGCGCCTGCGGTTGAGCACGTCTACGTCCTCGCTGACGGGCTTGATGATACCGAGGTCTACCAGTACCAGCCACCCGCTTCATCGGCGAGTCTGACAGCGCCACGGGTAAGGGCGGGGCCGCGGCGGGCGCGCCGAGCCGCCTTACCTTGAGTGTGACCCGCGCATTTCGAGTCAGTTGCAGGGCCCTGCTCCGGTGGTCAGTAACCCGTGGTGCGCACCGACCGGCATCAGCTACGCCCAGTTCCCGGGGACAGGCGGCAGGCCGAGGCGATCAAGGTGGTGGCCCGGGCGCACCAGACCCTGATCTGGGGAGACGCAACCGCCACACGCTGCGGCTGCGGGAGTTCTTCCCCGCGGCCCTGGTCGCCTTCGACGAGCTGGCCGCCGCAGACGCACTGGAGATGCTGGGCAAGGCCCCAGACCCCCGCCGCTGGGCAGCGCGATGGATGACTACACCGAGCCACGGGTGATGGTGCTGACCGGCGTGGAGCTGTAGGTCTCGGCCGGCTGCTGGCACTTGACCCGGCTGGCGGCTTGGGCGTGTCCGCACGGGCGGCGGCGTCACCAGGTGCCGTCGTTCGCGTACGTGGGCCGGGGCGAGGCCGAGCAGAAAACCCTTGCTCCCACGGGTGCGGTGCGTGCGTCCCCTGTTCTTGTCGTACCCGCCAGGTACACACTGCTGGGTGCCGTCGACCACACAGGAGTGAACATGTCGGGCCTGGTGGATCGCCTTATTGAGGCGGTCAGCGCTGATCGTCGGGATTCGGGAATCGGTTTCAGTTCAGTGCATCAGCCGGTGGGCGGCCAGGGCGGAAAGGTTTCGCCCCCTACGTTCCCGATCCCTCCCGTGGAGGAGCGGGCCGCGCAGCGTGAAGGCCGGCTTCCGCGGCCGTACCTATTCGAGCGTCGCTTGGTGGACGGCGAGCGCCGCGACACTGTCGTCATCGATCAGGTGCCGTCGCAGGCCAACAGGGTGGAGCAGGGCCTGCTGGCCGCACGCGATGCTGGTCGCCTGGACATCCCCCTGTTCGAGTTGGCGTTGAAGGACGAGGGAGTCCGGCTGACTTCGCTGGATTTCCCGCATCGGTATGCGGATGCCTACCTGCGCGACAGCGAGATCTCCGGGGTTCGGTTCGACCGGAGTGAGGTCGGACGCGCGCTCAGGACGGCGACCGTGGGCGACGTGCGACCCCTCTATCGACGGGAGCCGTACTCGCTGATCTTTGGCGCCTGGGACTCGCACCGTAAGGGCCGGTGGCCCAAGTTCGCCAGGGTCTACTCGTCCATGATGTTCGGAGTTGAGTGGTTCGAGGGGGACCGGCGTGCGGGGCGTTTCGACCCGGTCAACCTAACTGGCGCCATCGACGACAAGGGCAAGGCGGAGGTCGACTGGCGGTTCCTGCCCGAAGGGGCAAAGGCCAAGGGCGGCAAGCTGAGCGAGATCGGCCATGGTCATATCGCACCAAACCCTGCATATGGTGGCGTGACCGTGCGAGAGGTGCGCCGTCAGGGCTGGATCTCCTTGTCCGGGCTGGAACGGCTGCGATTCGGTGAGGCATCGAGTGAGGCCGCCGAGTTGGCTCGGGCGACACTGGCCGCGCTGGCGTTCGCAGGGGATCGGTTGGCTTTCGATCGCCCATCGTTGTGGCTGCGGTCCGGCTGTGACTTGACGAAGATTTCCGAGACGGTGTTCTTCGAGCGTGACGGCGGCAAGCAGGAGCCGATCAAGGCCAGTCCGGCTGAGGCCATTAGCGCATTCGTCACACTGCGTGACCGGGCCGCCGCCGCTGGCATCGGAATGGACTCCGATGTGCTGGCGGTGTCTCCAACGAAGCAGTTGGCAGAGGCGATTCGGTTCGCGCTGGCGTCCTCCACAGCGGACGACGAGTAGTCGATGGCGCTGAGCATCACGGTGCGGCTACGTGAGGGCCGCTATGACGCTGCTTACCCGCCAGATCGCATGGAGTGGCCTCCGCATCCAGCCCGATTGTTCTCCGCGCTACTAGCCTCGGCCGAACATGATGTTGACGCCGAGGGATACCCGGCCGACGATGCCGCCCTGCGGTGGCTGGAGCAGGCCGGACCACCGCTGGTGATGGCGGTTCCGAGCGAAGAGGTTGAGCCGACATCGCGGGGTGGGTTCGTCGTGACGAACTCGATCGAGCGGAACGCGGGAAGCACCTTCTGGCCGGGACGAACCAATCGGGCCAGCAGCCGGTGGGGTGGGTTGCCGGCTGACGAGCATGTGGCCTTCGTGTGGCCAAAGGCCCGTCCGGACGACGGGGTGTTGTGGCGGCTGTCGCGGCTTGCCCGGCGGGTGCCCTATCTTGGCCGTTCGACGTCGTCAGCAGAAGTGACGGTGCAGGACGAAGAGGCAGAGCAGCGGCCGTCCTGGACCATCTATCGCCCCACCCGCATCGGGACACCTGGGGCGATCGGGCTGCGAGTGCCCTACCCGGGCTACACGGATCATCTGCGGGAGGCGTATACGCAGGGGCAGCGGGCCTGGGAGATGTCGCGCACCGTCGAATATTCGGCGGAATCTGGATCGACGGCGGAACCGTCGGTGTCGGAGGCAGTTGGCCCTTATCGTGAGCTGCTGGTGTGGCCCGCGCAGCGCGGTGGGGTTCCGATCCGTGGTGATCGGTTGCTCACGGTCACCGACATTCTCCGTCGGGCGGTGATCGCGCGAATTGCTGATCCAGTGCCAGGCCAGGCCAGCGGTCACGGCGCTGAGGACCGTCGACACGTCGCCTACCTGCCGCTGTTGGATGTCGGTCATCGGCACGCCGACGGACACCTGTTGGGCGTGGGCGTAGCGATACCGCACGAGGTGTCGGAGAAGGACCGTATAGCGGTGCTACGCGGGCTGCTCGGCGCCGATGGCCAAGACCCGATCCGCGAGCTGCACGGCGGTGCCAGCGGATTGATCCGCCTGGAGGACCCAGCTGACCCGCCGACGGCTTGGGGGCTGCGCCCAGACCGATGGATGGCGGGCTCTGGGGGCGCCCGCCGGTGGGTGTCCGTCACCCCCGTCATGTTGGATCGCTATCCAGGCCGTCGGGACCCAGTCGAAGTGCTCCTTGATGGGTTCGTGACGGCTGGCTACCCAGAACCGACCACGGTGCGAGTGCTGGAAGGGCCGTCGACGCCAGGTGCGGTGCGGATGCCTCGTCGAGGCACGATTCCCGAGGGGCGTCCCCGGCGCCCGTTCGCCCACTGTCATGTGGAGTTTCCGGTGCCGGTGCGGGGGCCAGTTGTCGCCGGAGCGCTGCGCTACCTCGGCTGCGGATTGTTCGTCCCGGAGGTGTCCAATGCTGACCGTTGAGGATTTCCCAGCCTTCTTCGCTGAGCTGCACGGCGACTCGGAATCCGGTGGCGTTGGTCAGGGCCGAGGACCGGATCCGTTTCCGTGGCAGCGCGCGTTGCTGGATCGGGTTCTGGCCGACGGTCGTTGGCCGGAGGTAATCGATGTGCCGACCGGACTAGGTAAGACGGCTGTCCTTGACGTTTCGATCTTCTTGTCTGCGCTGCGCCCGGAGCTGGCGCGACGCCGCACCTTTTTTGTCGTCGACCGGCGGCTGGTAGTCGACGAGGCTCACGAGCACGCCACCCGGCTTCAGGCTGCGCTCCGGGAATCAGCCACTCCAGTGTGTGCTGCGGTGGCCGACGCGCTTCGAGTCGACGGAGACGATGATGGCGAGGTGCTGACCGTCGCCCGAATGCGCGGCGGCGTCACCTGGGACCGGATCTGGTTGGAGCGCCCTGACCGGTATGCGGTCGTGACCGGCACCATCGACCAAGTTGGCAGCCGGCTGCTGTTCCGCGGCTACGGAGTGAGGGAGTACGCCCGCAGTATCGACGCTGCCTTGGTGGGTACCGACAGTCTCATTGTCGTCGACGAAGCGCACCTGGCGACCGCCTTTCACACCAGCGTGAAGGCGGCACTCCAACTGGATTCATGGCCGGTTTCGGCGAAGCCGACTGTGGTAGCGATGTCTGCAACCAGCCCTGGCGACGGCCCGTCTCGCCGCGGCGTCACCGCACACCGCATCACCCGGGATGACGAAGAGCATCCCGTTGCCCGTCGCCGGCTCCGGGCCGCGAAACGACTTCGGCTGGCAGAGGTGCGGACCACGAAGAAGAGAGCCACTGCTGACGTGCCTCGCGCGCTGGCGGAGCTGTCCACCAGACTGGCGCCACACGGCGTGGTTGGCGTGGTGCTGAACACGGTGTCCCGCGCCCGGGCGGTCTACACCCTTCTTGATGGCGCCGATGCGATCTTGCTGACCGGCCGTACTCGGCCGATTGACCGCGACATTCTGCTCAGCCAGTTCTACGACCGGATCAAGGCCCACCGGGACCGCGGAAGGACGCGCCCTTTCATTGTGGTGGCCACCCAAACCATCGAGGTGGGCGCCAACATCGACCTGGACGTGCTGATCACTGAATCAGCACCCCTTCCGGCCCTGATCCAACGGCTCGGCCGGCTCAACAGGCTGGGGCTACTAGACTCACCGGCCCCCGCATACGTCGTCCATGACAGCAGCGTCGACAGCGAGGATCCCGTGTATGGGTCGGCGCGCCTGGCAGCCTGGCAGTGGCTCGCCAGCAAAGCCCCGGTAGGCGACGTTGATGCCTTGGAAACGGCGGACGAGGGATTGGATGCCTCGCCTGCCGCTCTCCGCGCAATGACCGACGCCGCGCCCCCTCAGGCGAATGAGGTGGCGCCGCCGTACGTACCGGCCCTTTCCGCGACCACCCTGGATGCTTGGGCGCGCACCTCGCCCACTCCGCACCCGGACCCACCGGTCGCGCCCTTCCTGCACGGCATCCGAGACCAGGCCCTCCCGGTTTCGATCGTCTGGCGTGCAGGTCTTCCGCTTGACGCACCGGAACGGTGGCCAGCCACCATCGATGTTGTTCCGCCAGTGACCGAGGAAACCATCGACATACCGTTACCCGAGGCAAGGCGTTGGCTGTTCGGCGCCAGTGACCCCGCACCGGTCGCCGACATCGACGTCACGCACCCAGACAAAGACGACGACCAAGTGCCGATCACGTCGGAGCCTCCGGAGTTGGGGGGGTCCTTGCGTGCGCGCAACGACGGCGGTCGGCCACTTGCTCTCCGCTACCCGAGCCGAGGAGCCGGTGAGGTGATCACCGCGGATGGCATCCGCCCCGGCGACACCATCGTGGTACCAGCGGAATACGGCGGCTGTGACCGCTTTGGCTGGCATCCCGACAACGCAAAGTCGGTGGTTGACGTCGCCGACCTGGCTGCGCGGCGAGGTAGCCCGGTCCTGCGGATCGGTCCACACCTGCGGCAGCTTGTGAATTACGCGAGCAGCGCCAAGCCACCAGACGGATCGTTGCAAGGCGACCACGGCGAGCACATCCCCACCGCCAGCGCCAGCATTCAGCAACGAGCGCTGGATGAGCTCTTTGACCTTGTGCTGTCCGACTCCGGGGCACTCCGGCCAGGCGGCCTCGCGCAGAGTCTGGCTGCTGTCGCCGACTCGTTGCCTCCTCACGAGCCGTTGCGACACGTGTTGGCGACGATCCTTAAGAAGCCGTTCACAGTGACCCCGACCCGGCAGCTCGACGCCCAGACGGGCAGCACGTGGACTCCGTCCTTTCCGGTCGTGCTGTCATGCATTCGATCTCGTGGCGCTGACGACGACTCCGAGGCTGCCACCTCCAGCCTCGCCTATCCCGGCCTTCCGATTGCCCTCGATGCACACCAGCAGCAAGTCGCCGCCTGTGCCGCTCAGATGGCCCGCAACCTCGGTCTGCCTGCCAAGTTGATCGCCAGCGTGGCCGCCGCAGCCCGTCTGCACGACGAGGGAAAGCGCGACCTCCGCTTTCAGACGATGCTGTTTGCCGGCCGTCGAGCCGCAGCCGAACTTGCCCCCGAACCGCTGGCCAAGTCCGGCATCGATCCCAGCAATCGTGTAGAGGCCCGCCGTGCCCGCGACGCCGCCGGATATCCGCGAGGAATGCGTCACGAAGCGCTTTCAGCCCGCATCGCGGCCCTGCACCTCACCGAGCATCCGCAGGACCTGGATCCCGCACTCGTCCTGCATCTCGTGGCCAGCCACCACGGCCGAAGTCGGCCACTCCTTCCGCCGGTCGTCGACAAGAACCCGGTCAAGGTCGCCGTGCCAGGCCTGCCCGCGCTCAGCTCTGACGAGACCGTCGACTGGGAGTCCCCATCACGGTTTGCCAACCTCAACACCAGCTACGGCCGGTGGGGCCTGGCACTGCTGGAAACCGTCGTTCGGCTCGCTGACATCTGGTGTTCTATTCGGCCCGAGGAAACCAACTCATGACGCACGCGGTCGAGCTGCCGGCCCTCGACGGCCGCGACGCCCTCGGCTTTCTCGCCGGCCTGGGTGTGCTTCGCCTCCTCACCGAGGAGGCTCGCATCGAAGCGCGAATCTCCTTCAATGGCACCAGCGCCTGTGCGATCTTGCACAGCCCGCTTCGCTCCATCGAAAGCCTGGTCGAGGCCATCGCCGAGGTGATCGACGCCATCCCCGACAACGGGGTCATCCCTGCAGCGCCGCCTGCCTTTCCCTTGGCCAAAACCGGCAGCGAGCCTGACCCTATGCGCATGCCACGTGACCGGCTTCGCCAGACCATCGAACAGATTACCGGCGACGAGCGGGGGCCCGACCTCGGTCGATGGTTCGCCGCGCTCGTCACCGACCTCGCTGTCGATGCCAAAGGCCGTGCAGCACTTACCCCTTACACCGCCCCAGCCGGACAGCAAAGCCTCCGTTCGTTCTTCACAAGACCCCTGGACGAAGTCCGCAAAAATCCGAGACTGTTGATCAGCGAGGCGCTCACCAGGTGGAGGCGAGTCGATGACTACACCGGCGAATATCTCGATCACCGCGTTTTGCGCAGCGCCGCCGACCATCCCAGTGGCAAGTCCGTCGAAGCTGGCGTGCCTGGCGCCACCTGGCTCGCCGTAATGGCCTTTCCGCTACTCCGACTCACCGGCACCGGAAGCAGCCCTCAGGCCACTCTCTGGCACACCGTCCCGGGCCGGCGACAGGCACTCATGGTCTGGCCGCTCTGGCAGCAACCTCTCAACACGCACGCTGTCAGCGCGCTGCTCGAACACCCTGCGCTCCGCCCTAGGGTCACTGCCGAGGGAGTCGCCGTCGCCCGGGCCTGCTGGCCGCCGCTTGGCGTATTCGCCGTCGCTGGAGCCAGTCGGCAGGGTGTAGAAGGGCGAAAATCGGCAGGCGTCCTTGCCCCCATCACGATCCGGACTACTGAGATCTTCTAGGGAGAAGGCCCGTTCAGCCATGCGGGTATCGCCTCCTGGCCTGGACCACCTCCTAACGTTGCAGCCTGTAAGGCCAACGCTTCCGGCGCATTCGGGTGGCGGCGTTACTTGACAAATCAACAGCGGTGCCTCAGTTCGTCGTCGCACCTAGGAACCCCTAGCTCTCAGCGGCTGCGCAGGAGGTTCCGAGCCAGAAAAGGCTAACGAAAGTGTCTAAATCGGGCTCGGAGCATTCCGTTCAACTTGCATATCCATCTATGTTGCCTGCTGGAGAGGCCTGACGCCGGCCCTTCGCGGTCGGCCCTCATTGCGACGAGCACAGCCGCGGATCCTCCACGTTGTTCTCGCTGCTGACGCCGGCCCTTCGCGGTCGGCCCTCATTGCGACAGCTGACCGGCCGCCGGCTGCACGGAGACGCGGGTCTGACGCCGGCCCTTCGCGGTCGGCCCTCATTGCGACGAGCACAGCCGCGGATCCTCCACGTTGTTC
>JAEVHO010000228.1 GCA_016802835.1 Micromonospora sp. ATA32
TGGTCTGCGATCTCCACGTGGGACCCATCGCCCCCTGATCACGAACAGCACACGAGCCCCGGACCACCAACCCCCGAAGGACTTACGGCCCAGACCACTTAGAAGCGGCGACCCCGGTGCGGCCAATCGGTCACCACCGCGACCCCGGTCAGCGACCGGGCGTCGGCGCTCCGTCGAGGGCGCGGTCGAGCAGGTCGAACAGGCTGGCCCAGTGCCGCTCGGTGGCCTGCTCGTCGTACGCGGCCGTGTCCGCCATGGTGAACCCGTGCGTCGCGCCGGGGTAGACCTCCGAGCGGTAGGTGACGCCGGCCGGGTCAAGGGCCGCCTCCAGCGTGGCGATCTGCTCCGGCGTCATCGAGGGGTCCTGGTCGGCGTGCGCGAGGTACAGCTCGCCGGTGACCCGGCCGACGAGCAGGTGCGGGCTGTCCGGGGCGTCGGTGACCAGCCGCCCGCCGTGGAAGCTCGCCGCCGCGGCGATCCGGTCGGGGTACGCCTCGATGGCCCGTAGGGCGTTGCCGCCACCTATGCAGTAGCCGGAGGTTGGGCACCAGCACGACGTAGCCCCGCGAGGCAATCCGCTCGGCCATCTCGGCCAGCTGGGGACGCAGGCCGAACGCGTCCATGAAGAGCAGGACCGCCGGATGCTCCCCGGCGCCGTCCGGCCGGACGAGATAGCCGTCGGCCGTCCCGTTCGCCGAAGCAGACGTCCCGGAGCTGTCCATGCGTGTGCCGGCGTGCCGCTGGCGCCGGTCAGCGGCCGGCGGGGGCGTGTCGCTGCGCCCGGTAGCGCTCGATCAGCGCCCGGGTGGAGGAGTCCACCCCGCCCAGGTCCGCCTCGGTCCCGGTGAGCATCGGTGCGAGCTGGTTCGCCATCACCTTGCCCAGCTCCACGCCCCACTGGTCGAACGGGTTGATGTCCCAGACCGTGCCCTCGGTGAAGACGATGTGCTCGTAGAGCGCCACCAGTTGGCCGAGCGTGGCCGGGGTGAGCTGCGGGGCGATGATCGACGTGGTTGGGTGGTTGCCCGGCATCACCTTGTGCGGGACGAGGTCGGCGGGGCTTCCCTCGGCCTCGACCTGTTCCCGGGTGCGGCCGAAGGCCAGCGCGGCGGTCTGGGCGAAGAAGTTCGACATGAACAGGTCGTGCATCCCGTCGATGTCGTGGTTGGGCCGCTGAACCCGATGAAGTCCGCCGGGATCAGCCGGGTGCCCTGGTGGATCAGCTGGTAGAAGGCGTGCTGGCCGTTGGTGCCGGGCTCGCCCCAGAAGATCTCGCCCGTGTCGTAGTCGACTGGCGTCCCGTCGACCGTCACCGACTTGCCGTTGCTCTCCATGGTGAGCTGCTGGAGGTAGGCGGGAAAGCGGTGCAGATATTGAGAGTAGGGCAGCACCGCGTGCGTCTCGGCGCCGAGGAAGGTGGTGTACCAGACGTTGAGCAGCCCCAGCAGCGCGGGCACGTTGCGCTCCACCGGCGTGGTACGGAAGTGCTCGTCGACGGCGTGGTAGCCGGCCAGCAGCTCGGCGAAGCGGTCCGCCCCGATCGCCAGCATGACCGACAGGCCCACCGCCGAGGGCAGCGAGTATCGGCCGCCGACCCAGTCCCAGAATCCGAACATGTTCTCCGGGTCGATGCCGAAGTCCCGGACCCGCTGCTCGTTGGTGCTGACCGCGACGAAGTGCCGGGCGACGGCGGCGTCGTCCCCGCCCAGGCCGTCGAGCAGCCATCGCCGCGCCTCGGTGGCATTGGCCAGGGTCTCCTGAGTGGAGAAGGTCTTGGAGACCACCACGAACAGGGTGCTGGCGGGGTCGAGGTCGTGGGTCTTGTCGTGGATGTCGGTGGGGTCGATGTTGGAGACGAACCGGCAGCTGATCCCGGCGTCGCGGTACGCCTTCAACGCCTCGTACGCCATCACCGGCCCGAGGTCCGACCCGCCGATGCCGATGTTCACCACGGTGCTGATCCGCTCGCCGGTGTGCCCGCGCCACTGCCCGGAGCGGACCCGCTCGGTGAACGCGGCCATCCGGTCCCGCACGGCGTGCACGTCGGCCACCACGTCCTGGCCGTCCACCACGAGCGAGGCGTCCCGGGGCAGCCGCAGCGCGGTGTGCAGCACGGCCCGGTCCTCACTGGTGTTGATGTGGGCGCCGGAGAACATGGCGGTGATCCGGTCGGTCAGCCGCGCCCGCTCCGCGAGCGCGGTGAGCAGGGCCAGCGTCTCGTCGGTGACGCGGTTCTTGCTGTAGTCGACGTGCAGGTCCGCCACCTCGCCGGTCAGCCGGGTCCCCCGGCCCTGGTCGGCGTCGAACAGGTCGCGCAGGTGTACGTCCCGCATCTTCTCCGCGTGCGCCGCCAGCGCCTGCCATTCGGCGGTGGTCGTGATCTCCGCAGCCATCTCTCCGCATCCTCCCGCGCCTGTCGCGTCCCAGCAGCCGGCACCGTACGTGCCGCGCCGGCCGTCCTGGTCAGCCTGCCACCAGTCGGGACGGCCGGCACGCGTTGCGGTTGAGCGGCGGTGGGAGAGTCGTCACCGGCGGCGATGCGGGTACGTCGGGAGGGCCGGCCCCTGGGTGCCGCCCGGCAGCGGCACCCAGGGCTCCGGGCCCCGTCGGCCCGCTATCCGGCCACCGTTGCGGTGCGTTCCGGCGCTCCGGCCAGCCGCCTGTGTGCGCGGATCAGGTCGGCGTAGCGGTGGCCACTCGCCTTGACCGTCCGGCGCTGGGTCGGGTAGTCGACGTGCACCAGACCGAACCGCTTGTCGTAGCCGTACGCCCACTCGAAGTTGTCCAGCAGCGACCAGGCGAAGTAGCCGCCCAGCGGCACGCCCCGGGCCACCGCGGCCGCGCAGGCCTCGACGTGCCGGTCCAGATACTCGGTGCGCTCGCGGTCCTCCACGGTGCCGTCGGCGGTGACCTCGTCGGGCCAGGCCGCGCCGCTCTCGGTGACCACGATCCGCCCGGGGGTGTAGTCGTCGGCGACCCGGACCAGGGTCTGGGTCAGTCCTGCCGGGTACGTCTCCCACCCCATCGCGGTCCGTTCCGCGCCCGGCACGGGCACCTGACGGGCGTACGGCGCGGGACCCTCGGGGTCGTCGACGACCAGTTGGCGGAAGTAGTAGTTCACGCCGAGGTAGTCGGTCGGCTCGGCGATCGTCTCCAGGTCGCCGGGACGGACCGGCGGCTCCATCCGGTAGGTGTCGATCATGTCGGCCGGGTAGCCGCGCCCGTGCAGCGGGTCGAGCCACCACCGGTTGACGTGGCCGTCCATCCGCCGCGCGGCGGCCACGTCCGCCGGCCGGTCGGTGGCCGGCTCGCACGGGCTGAGGTTGAGCACGACGCCGACGGACCCCGGCCGGGCGGCGTTTGCCCGGATCGCGCGGGTGGCCAGGCCGTGGCCGAGCAGCACGTGGTGCGAGGCGTGCACCGCCAAGGTCAGGTCCCGCTCGCCGGGGGCCATCAGCCCGTCCGAGGTGCCCGATCCAGGACACGCAGAGCGGCTCGTTGACCGTGTTCCAGTCGGCCACCCGGTCGCCGAGCCGGGCGGCGACGACCGCCGCGTAGTCGGCGAACGCCTCGGCGGTGGCGCGGCGCGGCCAGCCCCCGCGATCCTGCAGGGCCTGCGGCAGGTCCCAGTGGTAGAGCGTGACGAACGGCCGGATCCCCGCCGCCAGCAGCGCGTCGACCAGCCGGTCGTAGAAGGCCAGCCCCTTCGGGTTCATCGGCCCCACCCCGTCGGGCATGATCCGGGGCCAGGCCACCGAGAACCGGTACGCGTCGACGCCGAGCCGCCTCAGCAGCGCCACGTCCTCCGGCCAGCGGTGGTAGTGATCGCAGGCGACCGCGCCGGTGTCGGCGTTGTCGACCGCGCCGGGGACCTGGCAGAAGGTGTCCCAGATCGAGGGCTTCCGCCCGTCGGCTGCGACGGCGCCCTCGATCTGGTACGCCGCGGTGGCGACCCCCCAGAGGAAGTCGGGCGGCAACATGGACAGGTCCGGCACGGGCGGGTTCCCCTCTGGACGGGCGGTGGACATGCTCACTTGACCGCTCCGGCGGTCAGGCCGGCGACGAAGTAGCGCTGCAGGGCCAGGAAGCCGGCGACCACCGGCACGCTGACCACCAGCGAGGCGGCCATGATCTGGTTCCAGTAGACGTTGAACTGGGTCGAGTAGCCCTGCAGGCCGACGGCGAGGGTGCGGCTGCCCTCGTTGGTCATCACGGAGGCGAAGAGCACCTCACCCCAGGCGGTCATGAAGGCGTACACCGTCACGGCGACGATGCCGGGGACCGCCGCCGGCAGGATCACCTGGAACAGGGTGCGCAGCGGGCCCGCGCCGTCGACCTGGGCCGCCTCGTCCAAGCCCCGGGGGATGGAGTCGAAGTACCCGACCAGCATCCAGATGGAGAACGGCAGCGAGAAGGTCAGGTACGTGATGATCAGCCCGGTGCGGCTGGCGTACAGCTGCACGCCGGTGGCGTTGCCCAGGTTGACGTAGATGAGGAAGAGCGGCAGCAGGAAGAGGATGCCCGGGAACATCTGGGTGGAGAGCACGGTCATGGTGAAGAGCCCCCGCCCGCGGAACCGGTACCGGCTGACCGCGAACGCGGCGAACACGGCGATGGTCACCGAGAACAGCGCGGCGACGGTGGACACCACCAGGCTGTTCACCAGGTAGCTGGCCAGCGGCACGGTGCTCCACATGTCCACGAACGCCTGCAGGGTCGGCCGGCTCGGCCACCACGTGAAGCCGCTCTGGACGTCCCGCAGCGGTTTGGCCGCCGAGGTGACCATGACGTAGAGCGGGGTGACCACGAACAGGGTGAGCAGGGTCAGCACGACCCGGCGGGCCCAGCGCTCTCCGGCGGTCTCACGCATGGTCCCTCCGACGGTTGGTGACCAGCAGGTACCCGGCCGAGACGAGCAGCAGGAACAGCAGCAGCGCCACCGACATCGCCGAGCCGGAGCCGAAGTCCCAGGTCTGGAACGAGCTGCGGTAGATGTGGATGGAGACGAGGTCGGCCTGCTCGGGCGCGGAGCCGCCGAACAGCACGTACGGGGTGTTGAAGTCGTTGAAGGTCCAGAGGAAGAGCACCAGCAGCAGGACCAGGTTGACCGGTCGCAGGCTGGGCAGCGTGACGTACTGGAACCGCCGCCAGAAGCCGGCGCCGTCGATCGCCGCCGCCTCGTACATCTCGCCGGGAATGTTCTGCAGGCCGGCCATGATGCAGAGGAACGCGAACGGCCAGGACTTCCAGACCGAGACCACCAGCAGGGCCACGAAGCTGTTGTTCCCGATCAGCCAGAACGGCCGGTCGTCGAGGATCCCGAGCTGGTCGACCAGGACGTGGTTGACCAGTCCGGTGTCGCGTTGCAGCAGGAAGCTCCAGGTGATCACGGCGGCGTAGACCGGCAGCGCGTACGGGGTGAGGAAGAGCGCGCGGAGCACGGCGCGGCCCCGGAAGGGCCGTTGCAGCACGACCGCCGCGGCGGTGCCGAGCACCCAGGACAGCCCGACCGACAGCAGCGTGTAGCGGACGGTGACCCAGAACGAGGAGAGCAGCGCGGCGCCGGAGGCGCTGTCCACGTCCAGGGTGACCCGGTAGTTGTCGAGCCCGACGAAGGGCGCGGTCGACCAGTCCCGGATGGAGAACTGGGTCAGCCCGAGCAGGCTCATCCACACCCCGACGACCATCGGGACGACGTGGATCGCGAGTTCCAGCACGATCGCCGGGGCGAGCAGCAGGTACGGCAGGAGCGGTCGGCCGGTACGGCGGCCGCGGTTCGCCCGTCCGGGCCGGCCCGGACGCCTCGGACGGCCCGGGCCGGTGACGTCCGGCGCGGCGGTGGTGGTTGCCATCGTGTCCTTTCCGAAGGGTGGTCGCGGCGGATCGGCGTGCCGCCGCGACCACGGCCCGGGTGCCTCAGCGCATCTGCTGCTGGGCCTTGGTGAGCTTCGCCTTCACGGTGTCCTCGGTGATCGGCCGGCCGCTGGCGGCGTCGGCGAAGAGTTCCTTGATGGCGGTGCCGACCAGGGTCTCGAAGGTGCTCTCGTTGGGCACCTGCGGCAGCGGCGCCGCCGTGGTCGCCAGGGTCTGCTGGATCACCTGCTGCTCGGGCGCGGTGAACGCGGCGTCGGAGGCGACGGTGCTGACCGGGGGCAGCGAGCCGTAGGTCTTGTTGAGGATGACCTGCTCCTGGTCGCTGGTCATGAACTTCACGAACTGCAGGGCGCCGTCCCGGTTCTTGGTGTGCTTGAAGACGGCCATGTTGATGCCGGCGACCATGCTGTTGACCCGCTTGCCGCCGGCCGGCGCCGTGGCGGGGAAGGGCACCGGGGCGATCCCGTACGCGTCGGGGGCCATCTTCTGCGCCTTGAGGTTGGACCCGGCGGCCTGCCAGAGCAGCATCGCGGCCTTGCCGTTGGCGAAGTCGGAGACCGACTGGTTCTGGGCGTACTCAGCGTTGCTCGGGTTGACGATCTTGTCAGCGGCCATCAGGTCGACGTACCGCTTGACGGCCGCCACGTTCTGCGGCGTGTCGAAGGTGGGCTTGCCGGCGGAGTCGAACCACTCGCCGCCGTACTGCTGGCCGAAGGTGAAGGCGTGGTGGGCGTTCTCCGACGGGTTGGCGCCCTCGACGGCGAGGCCCCACTTGCCGTTGCCGGTCAGCTTGCGCCCGGTCTCGGCGACCTGCTCCCAGGTGGTCGGGGGGGCTGGTGATGCCGGCGTCGGCGAACGCCTTCTTGTTGTAGTAGAGGGCGTAGGCGAGGCTGTAGAGCGGCACCGCCGCCGGGGCCTTGCCGGGCGCGCCCGCCGCAGCGAGGGCGGCCGGCACGATCCGGTCCTTGCCGCCGACGGCCTGCAGGGTGGCGTCGTCGAACTCGACCATCGCCCCGGTGGCCTGCAGCGACGCCGACCAGGTGTTGCCGATGTTCACCACGTCCGGGCCCTGACCGGAGGTGGCGGCGGCGAGCAGCCGGTTGAGCAGGTCCGACCACGGGACGACCTCGAGGTTGACCTTGATGCCGGTCTGCTGTTCGAACTTGTCGAGCTCCGGCTGGAGGGTCTGCTTGTCGGCCTCCAGGCTCGCGCCCTGATTGCTGGCCCAGTAGGTGAGGGTCTTCGCGGATCCGGTCGACGAGTCGTTCCCGTTGCCGCAGGCGCTGAGGGAGGCCGCGGCCAGTACGGCGGCGGCGAATATCGCGAGGTGTCGTCTCGACACGATCTACCCTTCCGGTGCGTGGTGGTGGGCGGCCGGCCACCGGCTGCGATGCGGGTAGGCGGTGAATGGCCGGGTGGTGGAGGTGGGGCGCCGGCGGCGGCGCCGACAGCGTTTCCCGGGGGTTACATCACGCCTTAATTAATGTCGCCATTAAAGTAGTTGTCCGGCCGACCGTCAAGGAACCGGGTCGTACAGTCGCCCGGGACGGGCCGAGGAGAACGAGGTGGCGAGTGGAGCTGTCGCGCGCGACGAACCGGACCGTCCGGCTGCGGAATCGGTCGGCCCTGCTGACGAAGCTCTTTCTCGATGGGCCGCTCACCCGGCAGGACCTGGTGCGCAGCACCGGGCTCAGCCAGCCGGCGGTGAGCAACGTGGTGGCCGACCTGATCGACGAGGGCCTGGTGACCGAGGCCGGCGTCGCCGAGTCCGACGGCGGGCGGCCCAGCATGATGCTCCGGGTCGCGCCCACGTACGCCTCGGTGATCGGGGTGGACGTGGGGGAGACCCGGATCCGCACCGAGCTGTTCGACTTCGCGATGACGTTGCGGGCCAGCGTGGAGCACCGGCTGGACACCGGCCCGACGCATCCGGCGGTGGTGGCCGGGCACGTGCTGGCCGGGATGGACGCGGTCACCGCCCGGGCCGGCGTGGCCCCGGCGGACGTGCTCGGCGTCGGCGTCGGCGTCTCCGGGGGTGGTCGAGCAGGGCGCGCAGGCGGTGGTGCAGCCCAGGCGCTGGGCTGGGACCGGGTGCCGCTGGAACGCTGATCCGGGCCGGCACGGACCTGCCCGTGCACATCGACAACGGGGCCAAGACCCTCGGCCAGGCCGAGATGTGGTTCGGCGCCGGCCGGGGGCGCGCGGCACGCGGTCTTCGCCCTGGTCGGCTCGGGAGTGGGCGCGTCCGTGGTGACCAACGGGGTCACCTACCGGGGGGCGTCCAGCAGCGCGGGGGAGTGGGGGCACACCACGCTGGTGTACGGCGGGCGGTCCTGCCGGTGCGGGGCGCGCGGCTGCCTGGAGGCGTACGTCGCGCGGAGGCGATCATCGACCGGTACCGGGAGGCCCGGCGCGGGCGCGCCGTACCGGGTGCGGACGAGGAATCCCAACTCGCCGCCCTGCTCGCCGCCGCGCCGCAGTCGACCACCGCCCGCCGGGTGCTCGACGAGACCGCTGGCTACCTCGGCGCGGGCGTGGCCAACCTGATCAACCTGTTCAACCCGGAGCGGGTGGTGCTGGGCGGCTGGGCCGCGACGGCGCTCGGCGAGGCACTGCTGCCGGCCGTCCGGGAGGCCGCCGGCCGGCAGGCCCTGCGCCAACCGTACGAGCAGGCGTCGATC